>JAGPCN010000196.1 GCA_018058035.1 Fuscovulum sp. | reverse complement strand
GAATGAAGACCCTGCCCCTTCAGTCCGGTGCAAGTACCCCGGGGGGTTTGGGGGCCTGGCCCCCCATCGGCCGAGGAGGAGGCAACTGCCGACGACGAGAGGAAAGACTTCGCCGTCAGGCGGCGATTGCTACACCGGCCGGCGGGGTCAGCCGTCCGGCATCAGGAAATGGCCAGTGCCTTGCGCGAACAGGCGGTCGGGGCTGTCTTGCCAGGCCTCGACGTGGACGCTGGCATAGCGCCGGCCCGAACGGGAAATGCGGGCGCGGGCGAAGGCGTCCTTCGGCAGGCCGGGGCGCAGGTAGTCGACGGTCAGGTCGATGGTCTTGGGCAGGCCCTGGTCGGGCCGTGCGCCGGGCGCCTTGCCTTCGGCCAGTCCCGACCACACCAGGCCGGTGATTGCCGTCACTTC
Organism: Fuscovulum sp.; assembly: GCA_018058035.1. Taxonomy (GTDB): domain Bacteria; phylum Pseudomonadota; class Alphaproteobacteria; order Rhodobacterales; family Rhodobacteraceae; genus Pseudogemmobacter. Next base: position 7,960 of record JAGPCN010000196.1, on the reverse strand, counting down.
CAGAAAGGACGCCGTCACCCCGCCGTGCAGCGCCGGGATCATCGGATTGCCGATCAGCATCGGCTGGAACGGCAGCACCGCCGTCAGTTCCTCGCCGGCGATGTCGAAGCGCAGGCCCAGGAAGCGCAGGTAGGGGATGCCCTCGACCAGCCGGCGCAGCGTCGCCTCGCGGGTCCCGGTCATCGGCGGATGTCCACGGTGAAGGCGCCAGCGCCCATGGCGACCGGCCGGCTTTCGTCGTCGTCGGTCGCCGTCACGCTGACGAAGGCGACCGAGCGGGTGACATGGTGGCAATGCGCCCGGGCCCGGATCGTCTGGCCGGGCGTCGCCGGGCGCATGTAGTCGATCCGCAGGTCCAGCGTGGCGGTCGTGGCGGGGCCCGCGGGGTGGCACATCACGCTGGCACCCGAGGCGGTGTCCATCAGCGCGCTGACCGCGCCGCCGGCGATCACGCCGGTCGCCGGGTCGCCGATCAGCCGTTCGTCCCAGGGCATCGACAGCACCGCCCGTCCATCGCCGATCTGTTCCAGCCGCAGGCCAAGGGCGGCGGCATGGGGCAGGGCCTCGATGAACTGGCGGGCAATGCGCGCGATGTCGGTCATGTCCGCAGGGGCTAGCGCAAAGCGCGGGGCGCGGCAAGCCGCCGCCGGACGAGGTTGTTGCAACCGCCCCCGCCCCGTCCTACCATTTCCCGGCAAGGAGGTGCGCGTGACCAGTGACCCCCGTCTCAGCTTCAAGGAGATGTGCGCGAAGTTCGACGTGACGCCGCGCACCCTGCGCTATTACGAATACATCGAGCTGCTGGCCCCGGAAAAGGAGGGCCGCGCCCGGTTCTATGGCCCGCGCGAGATGGCGCGGATGAAGCTCATCCTGCGCGGCCGCCGCTTCGGGTTCTCGCTTGAGGAAATCCGCCAGTGGCTGCTGATCTACGGCCGCAAGGGCGAACGCCAGCAGCTGGAGCATTGGCTAACGCTGGCCGACCGTCAGCTGGTCGAGTTGGAGCGCCAGCGCGCCGAACTGGACGTGACCATCGCCGACCTCAAGGCGCTGCGCGCCACCGCCGTGGCCGAGATGGACAAGCTGCCGCCCGGCTGATCCGCCCCTTCCGGCATCTGCCGTACCGTGACGTGACGTTACGCTTACGTTAACGTCAAGTGCGCTAGTATTCCCCCCCATGCGGCCCCACCTGCCCCGGCAGACCAGGGCTGTTTCGACGAAGGACGACGATGACCGACCCCGACCTGATGACGATCCGCGAGATGTGCGAAGCCTTCGAGGTGACCCCGCCTACCCTGCGCTTCTACGAGGCGAAGGAACTGATGACCCCGATCCGCCAGGGCTCCCGCCGGTTGTATTCCCGGCGCGACCGGGCGCGGCTGAAGCTGATCCTGCGCGGCAAGCGCTTCGGTTTCAGCCTGGAGGATATCCGCCAGACGCTGGACCTTTACGACCGCGACAGCGGCAACATCGCCCAGGTCCTGCGCACTTGGTCGCTGGCCCAGGACCGGCTGGCCGCGATGAAGGCGCAGCGCGACGAACTGACCGAGGCGATCGTCGAGCTTGAGGCCGAGCTTGAGGCCAGTGCTGGCCTGATCGCCGGCCTGCGCCGGGCCGCCGAATGACCTGACCGATCGTGGGCGCGGGGCCTCCGGGCCGCCGCGCCGCAAGACAGACGACCAGAGGGAGAGACCAGGAATGCCCAGCTACAGCGCCCCCGCCGCCGACATGCAGTTCCTGCTGCACGAGGTGCTGAAGGTTTCGGCAAGCGACGTGCCGGGCTATGCCGACCTGGACCAAGGCTTTACCCAGGCCGTGCTGGAAGAGGCGGGCAAGGTCGCCTCCGAAGTGCTGGCGCCGCTGAACGCCATCGGCGACCGCGAGGGTTGCGTTCTGGAAAACGGCGTGGTGCGCACGCCCACCGGCTTCAAGGCCGCCTTCGAGGCGATGAAGGACGGCGGCTGGACCGCGCTGGACTGCGACCCCGACTACGGCGGCCAGGGCCTGCCCTACCTGATGGGAACGGCGGTGGGCGAGATCCTCGTCTCTGCCAACATGGCCTTCAACATGTACCAGGGCCTGACCCACGGCGCCTATTCGGCGATCCGCGCCCATGGCTCGGCCGAACAGAAGGCGAAATACCTGCCCAACATGGTGTCGTGCCGCTGGACCGGCACGATGAACCTGACCGAGCCGCATTGCGGCACCGACCTGGGCCTGATGCGCACCAAGGCCGAGCCGCAGGCGGACGGGTCCTACAGGATCACCGGGCAGAAGATCTTCATCTCGGCCGGCGACCACGACATGGCCGAGAACATCATCCACCTGGTGCTGGCCAAGGCCCCCGGCGGGGGCGAGGGCACCAAGGGCATCTCGCTCTTCATCGTGCCGAAGGTGCTGGTGAACGACGACGGCTCATTGGGGGCGCGCAACGCGGTTTCGGTCGGAAAGATCGAAGACAAGATGGGCATCCACGGCAACGCCACCTGCGTGATGAATTATGACGGCGCGACCGGCTGGCTGCTGGGTGACCTGCACAAGGGCATGCGGGCGATGTTCACCATGATGAACGAGGCCCGGCTGGGTGTCGGCCTGCAGGGCTATGCCCAGGCCGAGGCCGCCTACCAGAACGCGCTGGCCTATGCCAAGGACCGCCTGCAGGGCCGCGCCGTCACCGGCGCCGCCAACCCGGCCGGCCCCGCCGATCCACTGATCGTCCACCCCGACATCCGCCGCAACCTGATGGAGCAGAAGAGTTTTGTCGAAGGCGCCCGGGCGCTGACCTTCTGGGCGGCGCATCTGATCGACCGTTCGAACCGGCTGGGGGATGAAGCGGCCGAAGGGCTGGTCAGCCTGATGATCCCGGTCATCAAGGGGTTCCAGACCGACAAGGGATTCGAGATGGCGGTGCAGGCCCAACAGGTGTTCGGCGGGCACGGCTACATCGAGGAATGGGGGATGAGCCAGTTCGCCCGCGATGCCCGCATCGCGATGATCTACGAAGGCGCCAACGGTGTTCAGGCGCTGGATCTGGTGGGCCGCAAGCTGGCGCAGGACGGCGGCAAGCACGTCATGGCCTTTTTCGAGATGGTCAAGGCCGAATGCCGCGCCCATGACGGCGACGACCGGATGAAGGGCTTTGTCGAGCCGCTGAAGACGGCGTCCAAACAGATGCAGGCGGCGGGGATGTTCTTCATGGCGCAGGGGATGAAGAACCCCGACGCCGCGCTGGCCGGGTCTTACGACTTCATGCACCTGATGGGCCATGTCTGCCTGGGCCTGATGTGGACGCGGATCGCGAAGGCCGCCTTCAGGGCGCTGGACGAGGGCCGCGGCGATGCGGCCTTCCTGAACGCCAAGGTGGCGACCGGCCGGTTCTACATGACCCGCCAACTGCCGCTGTGTGCCGCCCACCTGGCGCGGATCGAAAGCGGGGCCGAACCGGTGATGGCATTGGCCGCCGAAGCATTCTAGTCTGAGGCGAATTCCAGCACGGAATTCGCCCCCGGCCCGACCGCAGGTGACATATGCCCAGACGTTTCCGCCTGACCCGCCGCTTTCCCGTCGCGATGACCGAGGACGGTTACCGCCGGCTCAAGCGGTTTGCCGCCGAGGCCGGCCTGGACGAGGGCGAGGCGCTGTCCTTCCTGTTCGAGAACTTCGACAGCGTGACCGATCACGACAACCTGGTCCACCGCATGCGGCTGTTCAACGCCGAGTTGGAGGCGCGAAAACGGTGAGAGGCAGCGCGATGGGGACAGGTCGCATGGGTATTTGTGCCGGACTGAAGCGGCGGGGTTCCGTTCCGGACCGGGGGCCGTGGCCCATTGGCGATTGACGCACTCGCGGTCCGGACCGGCTTCACTCCGGGCGGCCATCGGCTCCACAGCCTGTACCGCAGGGCCAGCATAGGCGGGGAATGGTTAACGAAAGGTTCTTCATTCCGGCGAAAATACCCCACGGGGGTGCGGGGGTGAGAAACCCCCGCTGCAACGGCAGGGTCGGGAGGGACGATGCCATGATCGCAAGACGCCACGGCCCGCTTTGCCGCGTCCGGTCGGCGCCGCCGGTCCGGGGGTGACGCGATGCTGGACCGCCTCGCCCTAGTTGCGATCGGCGGGTATCAGCGGCACTTGTCGCCGCGCAAGGGCTATGCCTGCGCCTGGCGCATCGCGCATGGTGGTCCGGGCTGTTCCGGCTTTGCCAAGCAGGCGATCCGCGACCACGGCCTGTTCGCCGCCCTGCCGATCATCCGCCGCCGGCTTTCCGCCTGTCGTGACGCAGCGAAAGAATTGCGCGAAGGCCCCGGGACGGACCAGAAACGCAAGGAGAAATGGTATGACCGTGCCTGCCATGGCTGTGATTGCAGCGGCTGCGACCTGCCGCTGCGCGGCTGCGGACGGGGCAGGGACGCGACACCGGATGGCTGTGACGGCTGCGATGGGCCGGTCGACTGCTGCCATCTCTGACGACAAGGGAGACAACCGATGACCGAAGCCTTCATCTATGACGCCTGCCGCACCCCGCGGGGCAAGGGCCGCCCTGACGGCGCGCTGCACGAGGTGACCTCGGTCGCGCTGTCGGCCGGGCTGCTGAACGCCGTCAAGGCGCGCAATGGCCTCTCCGGCCACGCGGTCGAGGACGTGATCTGGGGCAACGTGACCCAGGTCGGCGAACAGGGCGGCTGCCTGGCGCGCAGCGCCGTCCTGCTGTCGGACCTGGACGAACGCATCCCCGGCCTGGCGATCAACCGCTTTTGCGCCAGCGGGATGGAGGCGGTGAACCTGGCCGCCAACCAGATCCGGGGCGGCGCCGGCAGCGCCTATATCGCCGGCGGGGTCGAGATGATGGGCCGCGTCGCCATGGGGTCGGATGGCGCCGCCATCGCCGTCGACCCGACCTTGGCGATGAAGACCTATTTCGTGCCGCAGGGTATCTCGGCCGACCTGATCGCCACCGAGTTCGGATTCTCCCGCGACGATGCCGATGCGCTGGCCGTCGAATCGCAGGCCCGCGCCGCGCGCGCCTGGGCCGAGGGGCGGTTCGCCCGGTCCATCGTCCCGGTGACCGACCGCAACGGCCTGACCATCCTGGACCGCGACGAATACCTGCGCCCGGGCACCGACATGCAGACCCTTGGCGCCCTGCGGCCCGCCTTCAAGGACATGGGCGAGGCGATGCCCGGCTTCGACAAGGTGGCGCTGATGAAATACCCCCACCTGGAGCGGATCAACCACATCCACCATGCCGGCAATTCCAGTGGCATCGTCGATGGCGCGGCGGCGGTGCTGATCGGCAACGCCGAGTTCGGCCGCGCCCATGGGCTGAAGCCCCGCGCCCGCATCCGCGCCACCGCCAAGATCGGCACCGATCCCACCATCATGCTGACCGGCCCGGTCCCGGTGACCGAGAAGATCCTGAAGGACAGCGGCATGGCGATCTCGGACATCGACCTGTTCGAGGTGAACGAGGCCTTCGCATCGGTCGTCCTGCGCTTTCAGCAGGCCTTCGGCGTGGATCCCGCCCGCGTCAACGTCAACGGCGGCTCCATCGCCATGGGCCATCCGCTGGGCGCCACCGGCGCCATCATCATCGGCACCCTGCTGGACGAGCTTGAGCGCAGCGACAAGACCACCGGCCTGGCCACGCTGTGCATCGCCAGCGGCATGGGGGCCGCCACCATCATCGAGCGGGTCTGACATGATCGTTGGCCCCGACCCTGATCCTGCTCCCGGGCGTGACGCTGCGTCACGGGTCGCTTTTGTCGGATTGCACCGTTCCAATGTCGGAAACGTCCGGGGCCAGGGCGTAACTTGGATTATTGCCCGCGACTTGAGCAAATACTCAGGATACGAGTGCAATGTCTCGAACCATCCGCGAGTTCCTGCAGCATCAGGCGGCCTTGCTGGCCGAGGACGGTCCGCAGACCGCCGTGTCGGACTACGACTTTCCGCTGGCGGTGGTCTCGCCCGACTATCGCGGCCTGATGCCGACGCCGGGCGACTTCATCCGGCGCTGCGCCGACGCCAACCGCCTCATGCAAAGCCGTGGCGTGCGGCATATGGTGCTGGACCTGACGGCGCAGGAAGTGCCGCGCAACCGGCGGTTCCGGCTCTGGCTGCACTACACCTGGCTGGACGCCGACCGCCGGCCGGTCGCGGGCATGGATGCGATCTGCCATTGCCGCGACCGCGGGCACCGGCCGTGCGTCGAGAAGGTGGAATACCTGGCGAAATGGGGTACGGCGGTCGCATGCGATACCAGCGTGCCGCCGGTCGCTACCCGGGCCGCGCGCTGACGCACCGCCGCCCGCCCGCCCGCAGCGGGGGCGGCCATGCCTGAAACCGCCTTTGCCGATCTTGCGGAACGGCTGACCCGCGCCCTGCTGACCGGCGATTTCACGCTGTACAGGTCGGTCATGGCGATGCCCTTGCGGGTGGTGCCGCGCGGCGGCCAGCCCTATGTGCTGGAAACCGAAGCCGCCCTGCGGCACGATTTCGACCTTTACGCCAGCGCGGTTCGCACTGCCGGGGTGACCGACATCTGGCGCGAGGTCGTTCGCGTGACCGCCGATGCCGCCGGCACCTGGCGGGTGGCGTTCCGCGTCCACATCATGGCGCGGGCGCATCGGGTGGCCGAACCCTTCGGCTCGGAAATGCTGCTGGTGCCGGGCATCGGCGGCCTGCGCATCGCCGAGATCGTCTCGACCGCCGAACACATCGACTGGACCCTGGGCCGCGGAGCCATCGGGCCTGGCAGCGGCTTGATCTGAAAGGGGAAAACGGATGCCAAAGATCGACATGGCGCAGGTTCCGGTCAAGACGGGGTCGATCTACCCCGATCCCTATGCCGCGATGATGCAGGGGCGCAGTTCGCTGCGGCTGGCCGATGCCGGCGGACTGACGCAGTTCGGCGCCAACCTTGTCACGCTGCAACCCGGCGCGCTGTCCAGCCTGCGCCACTGGCACCGGCACGAGGATGAATTCGTCATGGTCACCGAAGGCGAATGCTGGCTGATCGAGGATCAGAGCGAGACCCTGATGCGTGCCGGCGATTGCGCCGCCTTTCCTGCGGACAATGGCAACGGCCACCACTTCGTCAACCGGTCCGACGCGCCGGCGCGGTTCCTGGTGATCGGCACTCGCGCCCCGCGCGAGGTGGCGACCTATTCCGATGTCGACATGGTGGTGACGCTGGAAGGCGGCCGCGCCGCCTTTACCCACAAGGACGGAACCGAATGGAAGGGGCCGCGATGACCTCGGCGCTTGTCATCTACCAGCGCGCGCTGGACGCGGTTTCGGCCGCCGTCCTGGCCGGAGATTTCGGTGCCTACATGGCGCGGATCGACCTGCCCTACCTGATCTGCACCCTGCAGGCCAGCTTCGTCCTGCACCGCCCCGCCGAGCTTGAGCCGACCTTCCGCAGCACCCATGGCGCCCTGGCCGCCAACGGCGCCACGCATTACGAACGCCTGGCCCGCGACGCCGTCTTCGCCCGCCGAGACCGGATCGAGGGCTGGCATTTCACCCACATCATCGCCAAAGGCGACCGGGTGGTGGCCCCCTGGGCGGCCCGCCAGGCGATCGTGTTGCGCGACGGCCACTGGCGCTTCTCCGAGGCGCATTACCCGTTCCAGACCGACCGCCTGCCCTTCACCGAACAGGTCCTGCACCAGGCCATGCGCCCCGGGCTGGTGCCCGGAGAGGGGTCGACCTGCTGCCGCGCCGATGCCGGCCCCTTCGCCCCGTCCCACCTGCCCGTGCCCGAGGTGCGGCCGTGATCGTCGATCCCGCCACCGCGCCCGCCAGCGGCGAAAAGGGCCTGCAGACGCTGCACCTTTCGGCGGCCGGCGGCCTGACGCAGTTTGGCGCCTATCTCGACCGGCTGGACCCCGGCGCCTGGTCCAGCCACCGCCACTGGCATTCGGCCGAGGACGAATTCCTTTACGTCCTCTCGGGCCACC
>JAGPCN010000195.1 GCA_018058035.1 Fuscovulum sp. | reverse complement strand
AGCTGGGTCTGTCCCTCGCCGCCGATGTTGAACATGCTGGCGTGGAAGGCCACCGTCACCGCAAGCCCGGTGAAGATGAAGCTGGTGGTGTAATAGAGCGTGTAGCCCCAGCCATAGGCGCTCATCACGCTGCCTTCGACCATGACCTTCAGCGCCTCGGCCGGGCTTTGCCCGATCGCCAGGATCACCAGCGCGGCGATGCCGAAGGCCAGCACCAGCGACACCAGCGGCACCAGGGCGACATCGGCCCATCTCGGCAAGCGGTCCATCAGGCGGCCTCCCCTTTTCCGGTCATCCCGGCCATCATCAGGCCCAGCTCGCGTTCGTTGGTCTTTTCGGGGTCGCGGAAGCCCATCAGGCGACCGTCGAACATCACCGCGATGCGGTCGGACAGACTCATGATCTCGTCCAGCTCGACCGAGACCAGCAGGATCGCCTTGCCGGCATCGCGCAGCGCGATGATCTGCTTGTGGATGAACTCGATCGCGCCGATGTCGACGCCGCGGGTGGGCTGGCCGATCAGCAGAAGGTCGGGGTTCTGCTCCATCTCGCGCGCGACCACGATCTTTTGCTGGTTCCCGCCCGAGAACGACTTGGCCGGCAGCGTCGGGATCGGCGGGCGCACGTCAAAGGTGGCCATCTTCTTTTCGGTGTCGGCGCGGATCGCGTCATTGTCCATGAACAGCGCGTTCTTCTGATAGCGCGCGGCGTGGTGATAGCCGAAGGCCACGTTCTCCCAGGCGGTGAAGTCCAGGATCAGGCCGTGGTGGTGGCGGTCCTCGGGCACATGCGAGATGCCGGCCTCGCGCCGGCTGCGACCGTTCGCGCCGCGCCCCGACAGTGGCATCTGCGCGCCCTTCAGCACCATGCTGCCGGTGGCCTTCACCATGCCGCCAAGGGCCGCCAGCAGTTCCGACTGGCCGTTGCCGGCGACGCCGGCGATGCCCAGGATCTCGCCCGCGCGGATCTCGAAGCTGACGCCCTTCAGCCGCTCGACGCCGTGTTCGTCGCGCACCCGCAGATCCTGTACCTTCAGCACCTCGGCGCCGGGTCTTGCGGCGCCCTTCTCGACCTCAAGCAGCACCTTGCGGCCCACCATCAGCTCGGCCAGCGCCTCGGGGCTGGTCTCGGCGGTCTTGACCGTGTCGACCATGGTGCCGCGGCGCATCACGCTGACGTGGTCGGTCGCCTCCATGATCTCGCGCAGCTTGTGGGTGATCAGAATGACGGTTTTTCCCTGGTCCTTCAGGCCCTTGAGGATGCGGAACAGGTGGTCGGCCTCGTCCGGGGTCAGGACGCCGGTCGGTTCGTCCAGGATCAGGATGTCGGCCTGGCGATACAGAGCCTTGAGGATTTCGACCCGCTGCTGGTGGCCCACCGAAAGGTCTTCGATCAGCGCGTCGGGGTCGACGTCCAGGTCGTATTCCTGGCTCAGCCGGGCCAGTTCGCGCCGGGCCTTGGCGAGGCTCGCGTTCAGCAGCTGCCCTTCCTCGGCGCCCAGGATGACGTTCTCCAGGACGGTAAAGTTCTGCACCAGCTTGAAGTGCTGGAACACCATGCCGATGCCGGCGCGGATCGCGCTTTGGCTGTCGGGGATGGCGGTGGGCTTGCCGCCGACCAGGATCTGGCCGCTATCGGCCTTGTAGAAGCCGTAGAGGATGCTCATCAGCGTGGACTTGCCCGCGCCGTTTTCGCCGATGATGCCGTGGATCGTGCCCCGCGGGACGGCGATGTTGATGTCCTTGTTCGCCTGCACCGGGCCGAAGGCCTTGGAGATGCCCTTCAACTCGATCGCGTATGCCGCGTCCGCCATGCGGTTTCCCCTGTCCCTGCGGGTGCCTGGCCGGTTGTCGCCCCGGCCTTCACGGCGCCCCTTTTGCGAAGATGCCGCGCCGGGGGACCGGCGCGGCATGTCCTTGCTGCGGCTCAGCCGATCAGAACGTGGCCGCCGGGCAGGTGTCGTCCGACATGTAGTCGTGCACGACGATTTCGCCCGACTTGATCTTGGCGGCGGCCTCGTCGACCTTGGCCTGCATCTCGGGGGTCACCAGGCTGGCGTTGTTCTCGTCCATCGCATAGCCGACGCCTTCGTTCGCCAGGCCCATGACGTTGATGCCGGGGGTCAGCGCCTCGCCTTCCTTGAAGGCTTCGTAGACGGCGTTGTCGACCCGCTTCATCATCGAGGTCAGGACCGAGCCGGGGTGCAGGTAGTTCTGGTTGCTGTCGACGCCGATCGACAGGATGCCCTCGTCGGCGGCGGCCTGCAGCACGCCCACGCCGGTGCCGCCGGCGGCGGCATAGATCACGTCGGCGCCCTGGCCCTTCTGCGCCTTGGCCAGTTCCGCGCCCTTGACCGGGTCGTTCCAGGCCGCCGGCGTGTCGCCGGTCATGTTCAGCACGACCTTGGCATCCGGGTTCACCGCCTTGACGCCCTGGGCATAGCCGCAGCCGAACTTGCGGATCAGCGGAATGTCCATGCCGCCGATGAAGCCGACGGTGCCGGTCTTGGAGGCCAGCGCGGCCATCATGCCGACCAGGTAGCTGCCCTCATGCTCGTTGAAGACCACCGACTTCACGTTCGGCGCATCGACCACCATGTCGACGATGGCGAACTTGGTGTCGGGAAAGTCGGGGGCCACCTTGGCCAGCACGTCGCCGAAGGCAAAGCCGGTCATCACGACGGGGTTGGCGCCGGCCTCGGCCAGACGGCGCAGCGCCTGTTCGCGCTGCGCTTCGTCCTGCATCTCAAGCTCCTTGTAGGTGCCACCGGTTTCCTTGGCCCATTTCTCGGCGCCGTTGAAGGCGGCCTCGTTGAACGACTTGTCGAACTTGCCGCCCAGGTCGAAGATGATGGCGGGTTCTGCCAGCGCGGCGCCGGCCATCAGGGCCAGGGTGGCCGTCGCCCCGCACAGCGATTTCATCAGCGTCATGGATATCTCTCCCGATTGATAAGGCACAGCGCCGCCCTGTCCGCCGGGGGGTCCGGTCGCGGGCGGTTCCTGCGCCAGATTAGGCGGGAAGGCCATACAGGGGTCAAGTCGGATTCGCGTGAACGCCCGTGCTTTCCTGACCTTTTGGTCAGGAAAGCGCCGCGGGCCCGGGTCACAGGTCGCGGGCCATCACCAGCGCGTCGATGCGGGCGCCCTGGGGGGTCGCGTAATAGCCGCGGCGCCGGCCCTCGGCACGGAACCCGGCCGAATCGTAAAGCGCGATGGCCGCAGGATTTTCCGCGCTGACCTCAAGAAAGGCGCGTTGCGCCTGCCGCAGCTGCGCCTGATAGACAAAGCGTGCCACCAGCCGGCGCCCCAGCCCCAGCCGGCAGCTTTCGGGCGCGACGGCCAGCGTCAGCAGCTCCGCCTCGCCCGCCACGGCCCGGCCCAAGAGGAAGCCGGCGTCGCCCTCGACCAGCAGGAAGGCCAGCGGATCGGCCACGAAGGCTGCGAAATCCGCCGCCGACCAGGGCGGCGGGGTGCGGAAACAGCGCGCATGCAGGGCGGCCAGATCGGCGGGGGTCATGGCAGGATGACTGGCGGAGGGTCTGAAGGCGGGGCGGCATCGGCGCCCTTCAGGTAGAACGGCGCCGGCGGGCCTTCGGGCGCCCGCGTCGCGGCGATGCGGGCGATCGCCTCGGCGATCGGCAGGGCCGCGGGCAAGGCCGCCGGCCCGGCGGCCGAGCCGGTGACGGCGCCCGCCGTGGCCTCCAGCCCGGCCAGCGGCACCAGCCGCGCCGCGCCGCCCGGAAAATCCTGCACATAGGTCAGGCCCTGGCGCGCGTCCTCGATCACCCGGCAGGGGCGCGGCAGGCCGTAGGCCAGCGCCTCCAGCCGCGTCACCCCCACCGCCGGGATGCCCAGTGCCAGCGCCAGCCCGCGCGCCGTGGCGACCGAGATCCGCACGCCGGTGAAGTTTCCCGGCCCCACGCCGACCGCGATCCGGGACAGCTCTGCCCAGCCGATTCCGGCTTCGGCCAGCACCTCCTGCAGCATCGGCACCAGGCGTTCGGCCTGGCCCTTCTGCATCGGCTCGTCGCGCGCGATCACGCGGCCGTCGGGCAAAAGCAAAGCGGCGGCGCAATGCGCCGCCGATGTGTCGAAGGCAAGGATCGTGTCAGGCGGCAACCGGCCGCACCTCGGTGACCTCGGGGATATAGTGCCGCAGCAGGTTCTCGATCCCCATCTTCAAGGTCAGGGTCGAGGACGGGCAGCCCGCGCAGGCGCCCTGCATGTGCAGGTAGACCACGCCGCGGTCAAAGCCGTGGAAGGTGATGTCGCCGCCGTCCTGCGCCACCGCCGGGCGCACGCGGGTGTCCAGCAACTCCTTGATCTGGCGCACGATGTCGGCATCCTCGCCGGAATGCTCGGCATGGCCGCCGCCCTGCGCCTCGCCCTCGATCACCGGCTGGCCGGATTGGAAATGCTCCATGATCGCGCCCAGGATGGCAGGCTTGATGTGCTGCCAATCGACATCCTCGGCCTTGGTCACGGTCACGAAGTCGGTGCCGAAGAACACGCCCGTCACGCCGCCCGCCGCAAAGATGCGCCGTGCCAGCGGCGATTTCGCCGCCGCCTCGGCCCCCGGGAAATCGGCGGTGCCGACCTCAAGCACAGTCTGGCCGGGCAGGAATTTCAGCGTGGCGGGGTTCGGGGTGGATTCCGTCTGGATGAACATGGGCTATCTCCGACCATTCCACTCGGATATGCGCCCGACCGCCCGCCGAGTCAAGGTCGGCCCCCCGGGCCGGTGCGGCGCTCAGACCCGGTCCGAGCCATAGTAGGCATACATCTGGTCCAGCGCCGTCAGCGGGCGCAGCAGCGCGCGTTCGGCGGCGCGGTACAGGACGGCGGGGCTGGTCTTGGCAGAGGTGGTACGACGCGACATGGCGAATGCTCCTGTTCAGGCGACTTTCCCCCCACGGCGAAAGATGGGGCGCCGCCCCCTGCGCCGGAACCACCGTGGCTGCGCCCCCCGCTATGCGTGGGCGGCATGGCACGGCCGCTGGCTGCAATCCGGAAGGGAACCGCCTACGGCGAAACTGTGCCAGGGCGCGTATCGCCAAGCTGGGGGCATCACCACCACGAAAGGAGTGGGGGAAATGACATTCGGGCTTTTCAAGGGATTCCAGGACCTTGGCAAGTCGGGCTGGGGCCGCGATGAGGGTTGCAACCGCGACGACGATCCTGGGCACGGGCACGGCGGTGACAATGGCGACGGCGGTTCGGGCGGCGGGTCGGGTGCGGGCGGGGGCCAGGGTTTTCCGGCCATCGCCGCCGATACCGGCGCCTCGGGCACTCCGACCTTCGCCGATTCCCATGCCACGGCCTCGGACGACCTGGCAGCCGAGGATCCCGGCGCCAATCCCGCGCAGGACGACACCGACCTGTGCTGAGACCGGCCGGGCGCCCCCCCTGCGGGGCCGGCTCAGCCTGCCAGCACCACGGCGCCGGCGTAAAGCAGCACCAGCCCGATCACGCAGGCCACCGCCAGCGAGCCGAGGTCCTTTGCATCCTTGGCGAATTGCGACCAGCCCGGCGACAGGTGGTCGACCAGCACCTCTAGCGCGGTGTTCAGCGCCTCGACCGCGATCAAGAGCAACACCAGCCCCGCCGCGCCCATCAGCGCCGGGACCGAGGCGCCCCAAAGCGCCAGCCCCCCCAGCACCGCCAGCCCGAACAGCGCCTCTTGCCGGAACGCGCTTTCGCGCGACAGCCGCCGCAGGCCGCCGGCGGAATAGCCCGCCGCGGCCAGGAAATGGGCCAGCCCGCTCTTGCGGGGCGGTTTCTCGGGCGTGTCTTGCATGGGGTCGCGGCTTCTCACGACGGAGGGGCGGGGCAGGCCTGCACCAGGTCCAGCGCAGGATCACGGGTTTCGGTCGCGATGTCCATCATCCCCAGCACGGTCGAGAACAGGTGGTCGTGGCTGACCGGCTGGCCCGCCCTTGCGGCCAGGCAGGCCGGGTCGACCTGCATCCCTTCGCGCCAGGCGGCCGAGGTCCAGACCACCATCGGCACCTTGTATTGCACCTCGGGCGCCATGAACATCGGCGTGCCGTGCAGGTAGATGCCGTTCTCGCCCAGGCTTTCGCCGTGGTCACTGACGTAATACATCGCCCCCGCCACCCGGTCGCTGGCCTCCAGCAGGTCGATCACCTCGGCCAGGAAACGGTCGGTGTAGCGGATCGTGTTGTCATAGGCGTTCACGATCTCTTCGGTCGAACACTGGGTCAGCTCGGGCGACTTGCAGGCCGGCGCGAACACCTCCTGGTCCTCGGGATAGCGCATCCAATAGCTGGGGCCGTGGCTGCCGATCTGGTGCAGCACGATCACCGTATCCTCGGTCATCGTCTCGGCCACCTGGCGCAGCCGCGGCAGGAAGACCGCGTCGATGCATTCGCCCCGCGCGCAAGAAGCCGGATCATCTTCGGCGGCCATGTAGCGGAACGCGACCCGGTTCGCCATGTCCTTGGACCCGGTGTTGTTGTCCCACCATTCGACATGCACGCCGGCATGCGACAGCACGTCCAGCAGGTTCTCGGACCCAAGGCCCCCGGCATAGGAATAATCCGCCGCCGTCAGGTGCGAGAACATGCAGGGCAGCGAGGTCGCCGTCGCCGTGCCACAGCTGGTGACATCGCTGAAATAGACGATGTCGCGCTTGGCCAGCTCGGGGTTGGTGTCGCGGCCATAGCCGCCCAGCGACCAGTTCTGCGCCCGCGCCGTCTCGCCCGCCACGATGACCATCAGCACCGGCTTGTCCATGCCTTCGATCCGCGCGCCCTTGCGGGCATCGCGGCCAAAGGGCGCGGCCTCGATCTTGGCGGTCTTCACCATCATCCTGGCATAGCGCAGCGCGCCTGCCATCGGCGCCAGCGGCTGCACCGACCCCATCAGGTCCTTGCGCCCCCGCAGCACGGTCGAAAAGCTTTTCAGGTCGGTGAACAGCAGCCCCGCCATCAGCGCAAAGCTGCCCGCCACCATGCCGGCCCAGCCCAGGGCCGCCCGCAGCCGAGGCCGCCGCGTGACGCGCAGCCAAAGCACCAGCGCGATTCCCGGCACCGCCCGCAAGGCGACATGCAGCGTCAGGTCGCCGGTGATCAGGTGCTTGCCCTCGTTCACCGTGGTGGTCAGCGCGTTCTGGATCATGTCGCGGTCGATAAGCACGCCCAGCCGGTCGGTGTAGAAACTGGCCACCGCCGCGATCACGATCAGCGCGATCAGCACCGGCTTTTGCAGCCAGCGCACCGCCAGAAGCGAGAACACCAGCATCATCAGCGCCAGCACCGCGCCCGCAAAGGTCACCATCGCCAGCGGCCGGTCGCCGAAGATCTCGACCAGCCGGCGCCAGAAGCTGGCGTTCGCCACCAGCAGGATCCAGACCGCCACCAGCAGGTTCAGGACAACAGAGGAAACCGCCGGGCGTGCGCCCATCCGGGGGGCGCCCTCGACAGGGGAAGTAGACATGGACGCTCCGGGGATTTGCAGGCCTGTTCGCTTGGCCCCAGATGGAGAGTCGCAAGCCCGCCGTCAAGGACCGGTCGATAAGCGTTCGCTTAGCCGCCGATCGCGGCCTGGCGCGCTATTGGTAGCAGTAGATCGGCACCACCGCCTGCGCCACGCCATCGGGCAGGCCGACCGACATGTCGCCGCCGGTGCCCTCGCCCTGCGGCCGCGACACCCGGTTCTGCGCCAGGAAGGTCAGCACCGGCCCCGAGGGCACGGCAAAGTTCATGTTCTGCGGCAGGCTGCCGGTCTCTTCCAGGATCGCCATGTCATCGACCCGGCTGACCACCACGCCGATCACCGCGCCCTTCTTGTTCAAGAGCGGCCCGCCCGAGTTGCCGGGCTGTACCGGCGCCGTGATCATCACCCGGTTCGACGACCCGTCGATACCGCGCAGCGCGCTGACATTGCCGCTGGTCACCGTCAGGCCCTGGTCCAGACTGGTGTAGTAGGGATAGCCAAGCGCGGTCACCGCCTCGCCCAGCTTGGGCACCTCCAGCGCCGAAAGCCGCAGCCAGACGCCTGCGTCGGTGGCGCCCGACAGCACCGCCAGGTCCAGCGAACTGTCCGCGGCCACGATGTCCAGCGGCGTGCCGTCGACCATCGCCACCGCGCCGCAGCCCTCGACCACATGCGCGGCCGTCACCAGCATCGTCGGCGCGATGTAGAAGCCGCTGCCCGACGAGGTCAGCGTGCCCGTCACCTTGGGCTTTGGCGCGGCCGGTTCGGGCGCGGCCGGGGTGGGCGCCGCGGGGGCGGGCGCCCCGGTTCCGGGTGCCATCACCGGGGCCGGGCCGGGGCTGCCAACGCCCACCACCGGCGCAGGGGCGGCCGGCGCGGCGGGGGCGGGGGCGGCAGGCGCGGCGGGGGCTGGGCCGGGCGTGCCCAG
>JAGPCN010000194.1 GCA_018058035.1 Fuscovulum sp. | reverse complement strand
GACATAGGTCACCCGCAGCGCCAGGACGGGGCATTTCGCGACGGAAATCCAGCGTGCGGTGCCAAAGCGGAAGCCGTCGTTGGACAGGTCGTCGCCGCAAACCCGCATCAGGATTGCCCGCGCTTCGGGCCCCATCAGCGACAGCACGGCGGACCCCGATGTCACGTCGCTCAGCTGGCAGTCGCCGGTCAGGTTGCGCGCGATCCAGTCGAAGTCATGGGTGGCAAAGCCGGTGCCGGTGACGATGTAGAATTCATCCTCGGCCAGCCGCGCCACGGTCAGGTCGCATTCGATGCCGCCCTTGCGGTTCAGCATCTGGGTATAGGTCAGGCTGCCGGGGGCGCGGTCGACGTTGCCGGCGGCGATCCGGTTCAGGTCGCGTGCGGCCCCCGGCCCCTTCAGCCGGAACTTGGCGAACGAGGTCTGGTCGATCAGCACCGCCGCCTCGCGCGCCGCCTGATGCTCGCGCCGCACCGCGCCCCACCAGCCGGGGCGGCCGTAGGAATAGCGATCGACCGGAGCTTCGCCCGCCGCCAGGTCGGCGAACCAGTTCGGCCGCTCCCAGCCCAGCTTTTCGCCGAAACAGGCGCCCGCCGAGGTCAGATGCGCATAGAGCGGGCTGCGCCGGGTCGGGCGGCAGCTGCGCATTTCCTCGGACGGCCAGGCGATGGTGTAGTGCTTGCCATAGGCCTCCATCGTGCGGTCGCGCACCCATTGCGTGTCATGGTGGACGCGGCCGAAGCGGCGGATGTCCACCGGCCACAGGTCGAACGGCGGCTCGCCCTTCGCCACCCATTCCGCCAGCGCCATGCCCGCGCCGCCGCCCGAGGCGATGCCGAAGGCGTTGAAGCCCGCGCCGACGAAGAGATTCCGCAACTCGGGCGCCTCGCCCAGGATGAAGTTGCCGTCGGGGGTGAAACTCTCCGGCCCGTTCAGCAGTTGCTTGACGCCGGCATTGGCCAGGGCGGGCACCCGGGCGATGGCGTTCTCCATGAACTGTTCGTAGTGGTCCCAGTCGGGCGTCAGCGTCTCGAAGTGGAAGCCTTCGGGAATGCCGTTCTGCGCCCAGGGTTTCGGGTTCGGCTCATAGCCGCCCCAGACCAGGCCGCCGACCTCTTCCTTCCAGTAGGTCAGGCGGTCGGGGTCGCGCAGGGTGGGCAGGGTCGTGGTCACCCCCTCGATCCGCTCGGTGATCATGTACTGGTGTTCCACGCTGACCAGCGGCACGTTGACGCCCACGGTGGCGGCCAGGGTGCGCGTCCATTGCCCGGCGCAGACCACCACCTTTTCGCATTCTATGGTGCCGAAGGGGGTTTCGACGCCGCGGATGCGGCCGTTGTCCACGACGATCCGGGTGACCGGCGTATCCTCGAAGATCTTCACCCCCGCCATCCGCGCGCCGCGGGCCAGGGATTGCGTGATGTCGGATGGGTTGGCCTGCCCGTCCGTCGGCAGGTAGGCCGCGCCGACCAGGTCGTCGATGGTCATCAAGGGCCACAGATCCTGCGCCTCTTTCGGCGTCAGCAGGTGCATCTCCAGCCCGAAGGAATGCGCCGTGGTGGCCTGGCGCTTGACCTCGGTCCAGCGTTCGGCATTGCACGCCAGCCGCAGGCCGCCGTTCATCTTCCACCCGGTCTGCAGGCCGGTCTCCTGCTCCAGCGTCCGGTACAGCGCCACCGAATGGCCCAGAAGCTGGGTGATGTTGGCGGATGTGCGCAGCTGGCCCACCAGCCCCGCAGCGTGAAAGGTGGTGCCGGAGGTCAGCTTTTTCCGCTCCAGCAGCACCGTATCGGTCCAGCCCAGCTTGCCCAGGTGATAGGCCACCGAACAGCCGACGATGCCACCGCCGATGACAACGGCCTTGGCGGTTGAGGGAAGCTCAGTCATGTCCGTCCTCGAAGGCGGCCAGCGCCGCGCGATAGGTGTCAAGATTGGTGGCCGTATAGGCCGCGAAGTCGAAGTCGAGCGCCGAGTGGATCTCGCTCACCATGCTCCACAGGGTCTCGCGCAGGGCCGCCGCCGCTTTCATGGCGCGATAGGCACGCCACAGCGCGGCGTTCGGGTCGCGGCCGAAATAGGCGGCCAGCATCCAGCCCTCGTCGGCAGACGAAAGCCCGTTGTTGGCCGCCAGCCCGCCCAGGTCGAAGAGCGGAGAGTTGAACCCGGCATAGTCCCAGTCGATCAGCCACAGCCGCTGGCCGTCATGCAGGAAGTTCGCCGGCAACAGGTCGTTGTGGCCAAAGACCAGGTCGATCGGGCCGACGGCAGCCTCAAGCCTTGCGGCATCGTCCAAAAGGCCGGGCAGCAGGGGCAGGTGGCGACTGCCGCCGTCGCGCAAGGTTCCCGCGTAGTCGCGCAGGACATGGAACACCCAGAACACCAGCGCGGGGCCGCGCAGGTGGCGCGGGATCTCGCGGTGCGCGCGGGCCACCAGGGCAAGGGCCCGCTCCAGCATCGGCCGCTGGCGCAGATCCTCGGCCGCAAGGGTGCGGCCCTCGACGAAGTCGATCACCAGCGCACCGGGTTCGTGGTGCAGCACCGCCGGCGAGACGCCCGCCTCGAAGGCGGCCTTCGACGCGGCCAGTTCGTTGAAGCGCAGGATCTGGTGGACGGGGATGTCGTCGCCGATCCGCACCACGGCGCGACGCCCGGCATCGGTCACCAGGAAGTTGCGGTTGGTGATGCCGCCGCCCAGGGGTTCGATCGCCACCGGGCTGGACCAGCAACCCAACGCGCGGACCTTGTCCTCCGGTGTCATGCCGCACCTGCGATCGCAACGGCGCGCGCCCGGAGTTTTCGAAAACTCCGGACCGGAAATTTCAAAATTTCCGGCGCGATTTCTTCGAAGAAATCGCTTCCCCTCATGCCCCGCCCTCCAGCCGTGCCTTGGCCCCCTTCGCCGCCGCCCCGATCAGCCGGTCGGCGGCAATCGCGATGGCGGCGATGGCCAGCCCCGCCACCAGACCGCGCCCGACATCGGCCTTGGTCAGCGCGATATAGACCTCCTGGCCCAGGTCGCGGGTGCCGACCAGCGCGGTGATCACCAGCATCGACAGCGCCAGGAGGATGGTCTGGTTCAGCCCCAGCAGGATCATCGGCACCGCCAGCGGCAGCCGCACCTTGCGCAGGATCTGCCCGCGGGTCGCGCCGCAGACCACCGCCGCCTCGACCAGTTCGGCCGGAACCGACCGCAGGCCGTGCGCGGTGTATTTCACCGCCGGCACCAGCGCAAACAGCACCACGGCGACCATGGCGGAGAAGTCGCCGACCCGGAACAGCATCACCACCGGGATCAGGTAGACGAAGCTCGGCAGCGTCTGCAGCGTGTCCACCACCGCCCCGATCGCCCGCCCCGCGCCGTCCGAAGACGCCGCCCAGATGCCCAGCGGCACCCCCAGGGCCATCGCGATCACCACCGACACGCCGCACAGGTAGACCGTGGTCATCGCCTGTTCCCAAAGGCCCGTCGCCGCGACGAAGAGGCCCAGGCCACCCGCCAGCGCCGCCAGCCGCGCGCCCCCCAGCCGCCAGCCCGCCAGCGCCAGCGCCCCCAACGCCAGGGGCCAGGGCAGCGCGAAGAAGAACCCCTTCACCGGCAACAGCAGGTGTTCCAGCACCCAGATGCGGAACGCCTCGAGCTGGTCGAAATAGGTAACGTTGATCCACTCGATCAGCCCCGACCAGATCTCGCGGGTGGTCACCGTCCAGGCTTTGGGCCAGGCCTGCAGCGCCGGCACCAGGAAACCCAGGCCGCCGGTCACCACCGCCACCGCCAGCACCAGCGCGGTGCGCGGATGCCGCCGCCACCAGCGGCCCGGAAGGCGCCGCCCCCCGGCCCGCGCCGCCAGCGCCTGGCCCAGCCGGTCCAGCACGATGGCCAGCGCGGTGATCGCCAGCCCGGCCTCGATCCCGCCGCCGATGTTCAGCCGCCGCAGGCTTTCCAGCACATCTGCGCCCAGGCCCCCGGCCCCGATCATCGAGGCGATGATCACCATGTTCAGCGACAGCATGATGACCTGGTTCACCCCCACCATCAGGTCGGGCAGCGCCACCGGCAGCATCACCTTGCGCATCCGCTGCGCCGGCGTGCAGCCCGCCATGGCGGCAAAGTCGACGATCTCGGGCGGCACCGCCCGCAGCGCCACCAGCGCCACCCGGACCATCGGCGGCAGGGCATAGATCATCGTGGCGATCAGCGCGGCCACCGGGCCAAAACCGAACAGCACCAGCACCGGCACCAGATAGGCAAAGGTCGGGATGGTCTGCATCAGGTCCAGTACCGGCATCAAGGCGCGCTCGACCGGGCGCCAGGCCCAGGCGGCGATGCCCAGAGCCAGCCCGAGCGCTACCCCCAACGGCACCGCGATGACGATCGAGGCCAGCGTCACCATCGCGCTGTCCCACTGGCCAAAGACCGCCAGGTAGACCATCAGCGCCCCGGCCAGAAGGCCCAGCCCCAGGTCGCGCGCATAATGCCCCAGGGCCACCGCCGCCGCCGTCACCGCCAGCCACGACAGCGGCGGCACGATGGTTTCCGCCCGCCGCCCCTTGCCATCCAGGATGCCGTCGACCAGCAGGATGCGGGCCAGGTCATAGGGCGCCTCGATCACCGCCGCGATGCCGCGGGTGACCTGCTTGAAGGTCACCGGCCCCAGCGCCGCCTGATCGGTCAGCCAGGCCATCGCGGCACTGATCGGGCCGGCCAGCGGCAGGTGCATTGCCTGCGGTGGCCACAGGCCGGTCGCCGGGCCAAAGATGGCAAAGCCCAAGGCCACCAGCGCCAGCGCCGCCCATATGGCCCGCCACAGCTTCATCCGCCGCGCCCCACCAGCACCGCGATCACGGCGGCCGGGGTGACCTGGCCGATCACCGCGCCGTCACGTTCCACCGCGAAGGGGGCGCCCGCGGCCACGATCCGCTCGGCCACCTCCTCGACCCGGGCCCGGGCCGGCAGCACGCCCGCCGTGCCTTCGGCCGCGCCGGGCGTGCAGATGCGGCCCAGAGTCACCACCTTGGCGCGGGCGACATGGGCGGTAAAGGCGCGGACGTAGTCGTCGGCCGGCGACAGCACCAGATCCTCGGGGCTGGCCACCTGCACCAGGGCGCCGTCCTTCATGATGGCGATGCGGTCGGCCAGCCGGATCGCCTCGTCGAAGTCGTGGGTGATGAAGACGATGGTCTTCTTCAACTGGCGCTGGATGCGCAGGAATTCGTCCTGCATCTCGCGCCGGATCAGCGGGTCCAGCGCCGAAAAGGGTTCGTCCAGGAACCACAGGTCGGGCTCCACCGCCAGCGACCGGGCGATGCCCACCCGCTGCTGCTGGCCGCCCGACAGCTGGCGCGGAAAATGCCCCTCGCGGCCCTGCAGGCCCACCAGCGCGACCACCTCGCGCGCCCGCGCCTCGCGCTGCGGCCGGGCCAGGCCCTGCACCTCCAGCGGAAAGGCCACGTTTTCCAGCACCGTCAGGTGCGGCAACAGGGCAAAGTGCTGGAACACCATTCCCATGCGGTGACGCCGGATCTCGATCATCCGGGCGGCGCCGGCCTTCAGCAGGTCCTCGCCATCGTACAGGATTTCACCGCCCGTCGGTTCGACCAGGCGGCTGAGGCAGCGCACCAGCGTCGACTTGCCCGACCCCGACAGCCCCATGATGACGAAGATCTCGCCCTCGCCGACCTCAAGGCTGACATCGCGCACGGCGCCGACATGGCCCGAGGCGCGGATCGCCTCAAGGTCGGCCCCGGCCGAGACCAGCCGTTCGGGATGCGGGCCATAGACCTTCCACACATGGCGGCAGGCCAGCTTGACGGGTCGCGTCATCAGTGTCTTCCGGTCACGGGAACAAGAGAAGGCTGGCGGGGACGCGGGCCGATCCAGCCGGACCGCATCCCCTCCGCCGGTGTCACTGGCCGATCCAGGCCTTCCAGGTTGCCTCGTTCGCGTCCATCCATTCGTCCACCACGTCCTCGATGGCGACGCCATCCAGGTCGACCTTGGCGATCATCGCGCCCATCGCGTCGTTGTCGATGGTAAAGGCCCGGATCGCCTTGTCGGCGCCCGGCCATTTTTCGGCCAGGCCCACCCAGCCGGCCTTCCAGATCGGGCCGAAGGGCTTGCCGCAGTCATGCGTGGCATCGGGGTTCGTGCCCCAGGCGGGATCGGTGTAGCAGGCGGCCTCATAGGGCGGGAACTCGACCCATTCGCCCTCGTATTTCAGCGTCGACCAGTGCGGTGCATAGATCCACAGCAGGATCGGGTCCTTGCGCTGATAAGCGGCCTCAAGCTCGGCGAACATGGCGGCATCGGTGCCGGCGTGGATCACCTCGTAGTTCAGCCCCAGGGCGGCGATGCGTTCCTCGTCATAGCCGCCCCAGGTGACCGGCCCGCCCAGGTAGCGGCCCTTGTCGCCGGTCTCGGCGGTGGCAAAGGCGGCGGCGCAGTCGTTCAGCGCCTTCCAGTCCGGCAGGCCGGGGCATTTTTCCTTCATATACAGGGGGTACCACCATTCCTCCTTGGCCAGCATGCCGGTTTCGCCCATGTTGACCACGCCGCCCTCGGCCACCGCTGCCTCCAGCGCGTCGGTGGCGGTGGTGGCCCAAAGCTCCATCGCCACATGCAGGTCGCCCGTCTTCAGGCCCGCGAATTGCGCCAGGTAGTCGGCCTGCACCAGTTCGACATTGTAGCCGGCCTCTTCCAGCACGGCGGCCATCAGGTTGGTGGTGATCAGCTGGCCGGTCCAGTCGTGCAGCGTCAGCTTGATCGGGTCTTCGCTTTCCACCTGCGCCAGGGCAGACCCCGCAAGGGCCAGCGTCGCGACGGTGGTCAGGAACATGCGCTTCATTCCGAAATCCTCTCCTGTTTGCGGATGCCCGCAGGGTGTCGCCCGCCGTTGCCCGGCAGTGCCTCTGCCGCGCAGGCTGCGTCCGAATCTGCCGCCCTGTCAAAGAGAATGTTGGGTTTTGTGGGTTTATGTTGGTATCCCGTTGGTTTCCACGCTATCCTTGCGGAAAACCAACGGAATCCCGCAGCCCCATGCTGTCCAGCCAGCGCGAACGCGCCATTCTCCAGCTTCTGCAGGAAACCGGCCAGGCCCGGATCGAAACGCTGGCCGCCCGGCTGGGGGTGACGGACGAGACGATCCGCCGCAACGTCAAGCGCCTGCAGGCCCAGGGCGTGGTCAGCCGCGTCCACGGCGGAGTGCATCTGAAGGACTGGGGCCCCGAGGCCAGCTTTGCCCAGCGCATGGTGCAGAACCCGGGTGCGAAACGCCGGATCGCCGAGGCCGTGGCGCGGCTGCTGCCGGACGGGGCGTCGCTGTTTCTCGACGTCGGCTCGACCACGGCCTATGTGGCGCAGGCGCTGCGGGTGCGGCGCGAACTGCTGGTGGTGACGAATTCGCTGGCGGTGGCGCAAGCGCTGACGGGGGTCAACGGCAACCAGGTCTTCATGGCGGGCGGCGAGCTGCGCAGCCACGACGGCGGTGCCTTCGGAGCCGAGGCGCTGGCCTTCGTGCAGCAGTTCCGCGTTAGCTACGCGGTGCTGTCGGTGGCGGCCATCGCCGCCCCGGCGGGCTTTCTGCTGCAAGACCTGCGCGAGGCCGAGTTCTCGCGCGCGATCATCGACCGGGCGGACCAGGCCATCGTTGCCGCCGATGCCTCGAAGTTCGGCCGCAGCGCGCCGATCGCCATCGCGCCGCCGGGCCGCTTTGCGCAACTGGTCACCGACGCCGCCCCGGATGCCGCGCTGTCGGCCTTCCTGTCGGCCCACGGCACCCGCGTGACCCTGGCCTGACCACCCGCGACGGTGAAGCAATTGCGCGGCTGCCGCCGCAAGCCTTTTTGGTGTTGGCGGGCGGCGGTTCCCGTTTCCGATGTCGCCTGACGAGGGGCGCTGCCCCTCGAGCTCCCCGGGGTATTTGATCCGGACTGAAGGCAAGAGCCGCGCCCCTTGGTCTTGCTTTTTCTCAAATACTCCCGCCGGAGGCATCCGACGCCCGGGGAGGGGGCCACGCTCTGGTGCCGGCCCGCGGCAGCGCCGCCGAGTGCGGGCTCGATGCCCGCCGAGGCGGCTCCTCCTTACCCCGCTGCCAAAAGCGCCTCGGGGCGGAACGCCGGGGGGATCGCATCCCAGTTCTCCAGCAAGAGGTCTGCCATCGCCTCGGCCGCCTTCGGGGCCAGGCCGAAGCCGGTCTTGAAACCGCCGTTGGCGATGAAATGACCCGGCCGGCCGGGCCAGGGGCCGAGGACCGGCTGTCGGCTGCGGGCGCGGGGGCGGATGCCGGCCCAATGCTCGATCACCGGGGCGCCGGTCAGGGCGGGCAGCAGGGTCGTGGCGCGGTCGACCAGATCCCCGGCCCCGGCGTCGGGGTCTTCGGTCGTCCAGGACGTCTCGCTGGTCGAGCCGATGGCGACGGTGCCATCGGCGTGCGGCACGATGTGCA
>JAGPCN010000193.1 GCA_018058035.1 Fuscovulum sp. | reverse complement strand
TCCGCCGCTTGACGCCACGCTGCGGATGCTGGCCGCCACTGGATATTCCGGGGTCGAAGGCCATGGCGGGCTTTACCCCGACGCGGCCGCCCTGCCGGCGCTGGCAGCTGCGCTGACGGACAGCGGGTTGGCGATGACGACCGGGCATTTCAGCCTGGCCCAGGTGGAAGACACCCCGGACTTCGTGCTGCAAGCCGCCCGCGCCCTGGGGATGGAGCGGATCTATGTCCCCTATCTGATGCCGGAGGACCGGCCCCGCGACGGCGCCGGCTGGCGGGCCTTTGGCGCGCGGCTGGAACGGGCGGGCGCGCCGATCCGGGCGGCGGGGCTGGGCTTCGGCTGGCACAACCACGATTTCGAATTCGCGCCCACGCCCGATGGCGCGATCCCGCAGGCCGAGATCCTTGCCGGCGGCCCCCTGCTGGAATGGGAGATGGACGTGGCCTGGATCGTCCGGGGCGGCGCCGATCCGCTGGACTGGCTGGCCCGGCATCCCGGCCGGGTGACGGCCGCCCATGTCAAGGACATCGCGCCAAAGGGCCAGAACGCGGCCGAGGACGGCTGGGCCGACGTCGGCCACGGCACCGTGGACTGGGCGCGCATCCTGCCCGCGTTGCGCGCCGCCGGGGTGCGGCATTTCATCCTGGAACACGACAACCCCTTGGACCACGCCCGCTTTGCGGCGCGGTCGCTGGCCAGCGTGAAGGGGTATTGACCATGGACCACCTGGGCATCGGCATCATCGGCTGCGGCAATATCTCGGCCGCCTATCTGCGGCTGGCGCCCGCCTTTCGGGGCCTGTCCGTCCGCGCCGTGGCGGATGTGAACATGCAGGCGGCCCGCGCGCGCGCCGCCGAATTCGGCACCCGGGCGCAGTCGGTCGACGACCTTTTGGCCAATCCCGACATCGACGTCGTCATCAACCTGACCATCCCCGAGGCGCATTTCCCTGTCACCCGGCGCATCCTTGACGCGGGCAAGCACGCCTATTCGGAAAAGCCGCTGGTGCTGACGCTGGACCAGGGCGTCACCCTGCGCGATCTGGCGGCCTCCCGCGGCCTTGCGGTGGGCTGCGCGCCCGATACCTTTCTGGGTGGCGCGCACCAGCAGGCCCGCGCGCTGATCGACGCAGGCCGCATCGGCACCATCACCGCCGGCAGCGCCGCCGTGCTGAGCCACGGGATGGAACACTGGCACCCCAACCCGGATTTTTTCTTCCTGCCCGGCGCCGGGCCGATGCTGGACCTTGGCCCCTATTACATCGCGAACCTGATCAATCTCTTGGGGCCGGTGCGGCGGGTGGGGGCGCTGACCTCCTCGGCCAGCGCCACGCGCACCATCCTGAACGGGCCGCGGACCGGCGAGACAGTGCCGGTCAGGACCCCCACAAACATCCACGCGCTGCTGGAGTTCCACATGGGCGCGACGATCACCCTGTCGACCAGCTGGGACGTCTGGCACCACAAGCGCAATCACTTCGAGCTTTATGGCACCGAAGGCACGCTTTACGTTCCCGACCCCAATTTCTTTGGCGGCACGGTCGAGGTGGCGGGCCGCGACGGCGTGCTGGCCGCGGTCGCCCCCTGGGATCACCCGCTGGGCCGCTCGAACCAGACCGACCATGGCCACCCCCTGGCAAACTGGCGGACGGCAGGCCTGGCCGACATGGTGGCGGCCCTGCGCGAGGGGCGCGATGCGCGCTGTTCGCTGGACCGGGCGCTGCACGGGGTCGACGTGATGACCGCCTGCCTGACCTCGGGCGAGACCGGGCAATTCGTCACGCTGACCACCACCTGCACCCGCCCCGAAGCGTTGCCCCCCGCCCAGGCTGCGGCGTTGCTGGCCTGAGGCCGCGCTGTCCTGCCCGCTTTGCGCCCGCCCGCGGATGCGCTAACAGGCGGTGACGGGGGGGCGGCGATGGACATCAGGTGGCTGCAGGATTTCCTGGCCTTGGCCGAGCTGCGGAACTTCACCCGCGCGGCCGAGTTTCGCAACCTGTCGCAGGCCGCCTTTTCCCGCCGCATCCAGTCGCTGGAACATTGGGTCGGCACCGCGCTGGTGGTCAAGGGCAGCCAGCCCGTCCGCCTGACCGAGGCCGGAGAGCAGTTCCGCGAGGTCGCCGACGGGTCGGTGGAACGCCTGCTGGAGGGCCGCGCCGCCATCCGCGGCAGCCAGTTCGAGGTGATGAGCCAGATCCGCCTGGCCATGCCGAACGTACTGGCGCGCAGCGACTTTCGCCGCATCCTGGCCGCCATCGGGCCTTCGGCGCGCAATTCGTTCTCGGTGATCGTGGGCACCACCGCCGAGGTGACGGCGCGCTATCTGGCGGGCGATGCCGACATTCTGGTTGCGCATGACTGCCCGGCGCTGCCCAGCCACGAAAGCCTGGCGGCGCAGGACCGCCGGGTGCTGCGCGGCGACCGCTTCCTGCCCTTTGCGGCGCGCGGCCGCGATTTCGGCTTTCCCGGCACGCCGCGGGCGCCCTTTCCGCTGATCGCCTATGCCCAGCGGGCCTATTTCGCGCGGCTGTTCGAACATGTGATCGAACGCAACGCCACGGCGCTGTCCTATCGCATGGCGGTGCAATGCGACATGTCCGACGTGCTGAAAGAGGTGATCGCGGCGGGCCACGGGGTCGGCTGGCTGCCCGAAAGCGCGGTAGATGCGGCGGCCGACCTGCAACCCCTGGGCGGCGACGACTGGTCGCTGCCGCTTGAGATCTGCGCCTTTCGCCCACGCCGCGCCGCCGGGCCGCGGCTGGATGCGGTCTGGGCTGCCCTGCCGCGGGCCTGACCCCATCCTGACCGCGTCGCTGCATGGGCCATGCAGGATTTGCATTGGACCGGCGGGCCGTGCCGGGCGCATGGATGCGGCCAGCACGATGCAAGGACCAAGCCATGATGCACGATACCCGCCGCGAAGAAGACAGCCTGGGCGCCCTCGACCTGCCCCGCACCTGCCTTTGGGGCGTTCACACACAGCGCGCGATCGACAACTTTCCGATCTCGGGCCTGCCGCTGTCGCTGTTTCCCGAATTCATCCGCAGCCTGGCCTGGGTGAAGAAGGCCGCGGCGCGGGCGAACCTGTCCTTGGGCGTGCTGTCGGCCGAAAAGGCGCGGGTGATCGAAGAGGTCTGCGACGAGATCGCCGCCGGCCGCTGGCACGATGCCTTTCGCGTCGACATGATCCAGGGCGGGGCCGGCACCTCGACCAACATGAACGCCAACGAGGTGATCGCCAACCTGGGCCTCTTGAAAATGGGCTACCGGCCGGGCGACTATGCCCACCTGCATCCCAACGACGACGTCAACCGCTCGCAGTCGACGAACGACGTCTATCCCACCGCGATGCGGCTGGCGATCGTCAGCCAATGCGACGACTTCCGCGCCGCCCAGACCCGCCTGGCCGAGGCGTTTTCGGAACGCGCCGCGGCCTTCGCCCATATCCGCAAGATCGGCCGCACCCAGTTGCAGGACGCCGTGCCGATGACGCTGGGCCAGGAGTTCGCCGGCTTTGCGGTGACCATCCGCGAGGATATCGACATCATCGGCCGGCTGTCGAACCTGCTGCTTGAGGTGAACCTGGGCGGCACTGCCATCGGCACCCGCGTCAATACCCCCGACGGCTATGCCGAGGCCGCGGTGGCCGAACTGGGCCGCGTCTCGGGTCTGCAGGCCAAGCTGGCCGGCGACCTGATCGAGGCCAGCAGCGACTGCGGCGCCTATGTCACCTTCTCGGGCGTGCTGAAGCGGATCGCGGTCAAGCTGTCGAAGATCTGCAACGACCTGCGGCTGCTGTCCTCGGGGCCGCGGTCGGGGTTCATGGAGATCAGGCTGCCGGCGGTGCAGGCCGGGTCGTCGATCATGCCGGGCAAGGTGAACCCGGTGATCCCCGAGGTGGTCAACCAGGTCGCCTTCCAGGTGATCGGCAACGACCTGACCGTGACCATGGCCGCCGAGGCGGGGCAGTTGCAGCTGAACGCCTTTGAACCGGTGATCGTGCTGAACGTGCTGCAATCCATGCGCATCCTGATGCATGCGATGGACACCCTGGCCACCCGCTGCGTGGCGGGGATCGAGGCCAACGTCGAGCGCTGCGAAGGCGCGCTGGAAAACAGCCTGGTGCTGGCCACGATGCTGGTGCCCCACATCGGCTATGCCCGCGCCGCGACGGTGGCCAAGACCGCGCTTGCCGAGGGCGCCGGCGTGGCCGAGACGGCGGTCAGGCTGGGCTTCGCCAGTGCCGAAGAGGTGCAGGCGATGCTGCACGGGGCGTAAGCAACGCTACGGCAGGGGGGCGTGGCGTCATCCGCCCTTTCCCCCCGCCGGATTCCCGTGTATGCCCCCCCGATGGCCTGAAGACCCGATGGCCGCGCAGTCAGGGAGCGCGCGGCAAGGGGGTGATGAGGCCGTTTGGCTTTTCACATGGCGGGCAGGGCCCGCGTCAGGAACATACATGAACGATCTGGCGATGCCGGGGCCGCTGAAGGCCGCGCTGGCGGACAAGGGCTATGACACGCTGACCCCGGTGCAAGAGGCCGTCCTGGCCGAAGGCCTGGCGGGGCGCGACCTGCTGGTTTCCGCTCAGACGGGATCTGGCAAGACCGTGGCCTTCGGGCTGGCGATCGCCCCCGAGGTGCTGGGTGGCATCGACGCGCTTCTTCCCGCCGACAAGCCGCTGGCGCTGATCGTCGCGCCGACGCGCGAACTGGCGCAGCAGGTGGCGCGCGAATTCCAGTGGCTTTACGCCACCGCCGGCGCCCAGCTGGCAACCTGTGTCGGCGGCATGGACTATCGCACCGAACGCCGCGCGCTGGACCGTGGCGCGCATGTCGTGGTCGGCACCCCCGGCCGCCTGCGCGACCATATCGAGCGCGGCTCGCTGGACCTGTCGGGCGCCCGCGCCGTGGTGCTGGACGAGGCCGACGAGATGCTGGACCTGGGCTTTGCCGAGGATCTGGAATTCATCCTGGGGTCCGCCCCCGAGGATCGGCGCACGCTGATGTTCTCGGCCACCGTGCCGAAAGAGATCGAGGCGCTGGCCCGCACCTTCCAGCGCGATGCCGAGCGCGTGGTGGTGCAGGGCGAGGCCCGGCAGCATGCCGACATCGCCTATCAGGCGCTGACCGTGCAGGCGCGCGACAAGGAACACGCCATCTTCAACGTGCTGCGGTTCCACGAGGCGCAGACGGCCATCGTCTTTGCCAAGACCCGCGCCAACGTGAACCACCTGTTCGCGCGCATGGTCAACCGCGGCTTCCAGGTGGTGGCGCTGTCGGGCGAACTGAGCCAGGGCGAACGGATGCACGCGCTGCAGGCGCTGCGCGACGGCCGGGCGCGGGTCTGCATCGCCACCGACGTGGCCGCCCGCGGCATCGACCTGCCGGGGCTGGAGCTGGTGATCCACGCCGACCTGCCGACCAACCCCGACACGCTGCTGCACCGCTCGGGCCGCACCGGGCGGGCGGGGCGCAAGGGGACCTCGGTCCTGATCGTGCCGCCGGCCGAAGTGCGCAAGGCGCAGCGTATCCTGCAAGGTGCCAAGGTGGTGGCCGAGTGGGGCAAGGCCCCGTCCGCCGAAGAGGTGCAGGCGCGCGAGGACGAGCGTCTGCTCAGCCACGAGACGCTGGCCGTCGGCCCGGGCGACGAGGCCGACATGGCCGCCGCCCTGCTGGACCGCTGGGGCCCCGAGGCGGTCTCGGCCGCCTTCATCCGCCTGTGGCGCGAAGGCCGCTCGGCGCCCGAGGTGCTGTCCGACAGCCTGCCGCCGCCTGCGCCCCTGCCGGTGCGCGAACGCGGCGAATTCGGGCCTTCGGTCTGGTATCGCATCGGCGTCGGCCACACCGGCCGGGCCGAGGCGCGCTGGCTGTTGCCCAAGATCTGCGATGCCGGCGGAATCGCCAAGGACGGCATCGGCGCGATCCGGGTGCAGCAGGACGAAACCTTCGTGCAGATCGCCGCGCCGCTGGCGTCGCGCTTTGGCGCCAGCCTGGAAATCGACCAGGACCTGGCGATGGAGCGGATCGAGGGCGAACCCGACCTGGGCCGCCCGGCCCGCGTCGGCACCCGCCCCGAGGGCAAGCCGGCGCCCCGTCGTGACAAGCCGCCCTATCAGCCCAAGCCCCCGCGCGAGGTGGAAGAGACCGGCGAAGACATCGCCCGCAAGCCCTGGCCCCGCCGCGAGGAGACCGAAGAGCGCAAGCCCTACGTCAAGCGCGAGGACGGCGACCGCAAGCCCTACGCCCCGCGCGAGGGCGCGGAGCGCAAGCCCTACGTCAAGCGCGAGGATGGCGACCGCAAGCCCTACGCCCCGCGCGAGGGCGCGGAGCGCAAGCCCTATGTCAAGCGCGAGGATGGCGACCGCAAGCCCTATGCCCCGCGCGAGGGCGCGGAGCGCAAGCCCTACGTCAAGCGCGAGGACGGCGACCGCAAGCCCTACGCCCCGCGCGAGGGCGCGGAGCGCAAGCCCTATGTCAAGCGCGAGGATGGCGACCGCAAGCCCTATGCCCCGCGCGAGGGTGCCGAGCGCAAGCCCTATGTCAAGCGCGAGGATGGCGACCGCAAGCCCTATGCCCCGCGCGAGGGTGTCGAGCGCAAGCCCTACGTCAAGCGCGAGGATGGCGACCGCAAGCCCTACGCTCCGCGTGAAGGCGCCGAGCGCAAGCCTTATGCCCGCCGCGAGGATGGCGACCGCAAGCCCTATGTGAAGCGGGACGAGGGCGACCGGGCCGAAGGCGCGAAAAAGCCGCGCTGGTCGCCCGAGGATCGCGCCGCCAAGGGCGCCGCCCCCGACCGCGCCAAGCCGCCCTACAAGTCGGCCGGCTACAAGAGCCATGGCGGAGCCGAGGGGCGTCCGGCCCGCGCCACAGGCTACAAGAGCCACGCGGCCGAAGGCGATGGCGACCGCAAGCCCTATGCCCGCAAGGACAGCGCCGCCAAGCCCGAGGGCCGCAGCTGGGGCGCCAAGTCGCATGCCGAAGGCGGGGCCAAGCCCTTTGCGGCCAAAGGGCCCAAGCCTGCCGCCAAGCGCCCTGCGGCGCCCAAGACCGATGCCCGCGACACCTCGAAGCGCTTCGTTCCGCCGAAAAAGCCCCGGACCTGAGGTCCGGCGCCTAGACCACGCCCAACCCGGCCATCAGCTGCGCATGCAGCGCCGGGTTGGCGACCACCGTCCCGGCCGCGCGCGGATGGGCTGCGTTGAACCGCAGCGCCTGACCGCGCCGGTCGGTCACCGCGCAGCCCGCCCGCGCGGCGATCAGCGACCCGGCGGCGATGTCCCATTCCCAGGCGTCGCGCAGGGTCAGCATGGCGTCGTGCCGCCCTTCGGCCGCCAGGCACAGACGGAACGCCAGCGAGGCGCGAAAGCTGCGGTGCAGGTCGGGCACGCCGCCCGGCCAATGCTCGGGCGCCAGCGCGGCGCGGGTGGTCAGCACGTCGGCGCCCTCCAACTGGCTTCGGTCGGTGCAGGCGATGGGCTGGCCGTCGCGGGTGGCCGGGCCGCCCGCCGTGGCGGCATAAAGCCGGTCCAGCGCGGGCAGGTAGACCACGCCCGCCGTGACCTGCCCGTCCTGCGCAACCGCCACCGAGATCGAAAAGCTGTCCTCGCCCGCCAGAAAGGCCCGGGTGCCGTCGATCGGGTCCAGGATGAACACCCGGTCACAATTCAGCCGCGCCGGATCGTCGGGCGTTTCCTCGGACAGCCAGCCATAGCCGGGGCGGGCGTCCAGCAGCCGTGCCTTCAGGTGGTCGTTCACCGCCAGGTCGGCCTCGGACACCGGGCCGTGTTCGCCGCCCTTGTCCCAGGATTTCGGATCGTGGCGCCAGAACCGCAGCGCGATGGCCCCGGCCTCGCGCGCGGCGGCGGTCAACAGGGCCAGGTCGTCAGGCCCCGGCAAGGGTCAGCCCCTCGACCAGAAGCGAGGGCACCCGGATCGACAGATGCGCCCGGGCGTCGTTCGCCGGCGTCATCCGGCGCAGCAGGTCCTTCAGGTTGCCGGCGATGGTGCATTCGTTGACCGGCCGCATGATCTGCCCGCCTTCGACCCAGAACCCCGCCGCGCCGCGCGAATAATCGCCCGTGGTCGGGTTGATCGTCGACCCGATCATCGAGGTGACCAGCAGCCCGGTGCCCATCGCCGCGATCAGCTGCTCGCGGCTGGCCGTGCCCTGCGTCAGGTCGATCCCGGTGGTCGAGGGCGAGGGCGGCGCCGAAGGCCCGCGGCTGGCGTTGGCGGTGGACGGCAGGCCCAGCTTGCGGCCGGTCGCCAGGTCCAGCACCCAGCCTTGCAGCACGCCGTCCTGGACCAGAACCCGCCGCGCGGTGGGCAGCCCCTCGGCATCGAAGGGGCGCGAGGACGAGATGCGCGGGCGGTGCGGGTCTTCGACCAGGGTCAGGCCGGGCGACAGCACCGGCTGGCCCATCAGGTCCTTGGCCCATGAGGCGCCGCGGGCAATCGCGGTGCCGTTGATCGCCGACAACAGGTGCCCGATCAGCGAGGCCGCCACCCGTTCGTCGAACAGCACCGGGAAAA
>JAGPCN010000008.1 GCA_018058035.1 Fuscovulum sp. | reverse complement strand
CCCGCACTGAACCCAGGGAGAAAGCCATGAAAACCAAACCCTTCTGGTGGGAAGAGGCCGAGCCCGCGCATGGCGAACGCGCCTTTGACAGCCGCAGCTTTGCGGTCGTGATCATCGGATCGGGCTACGCCGGCCTGTCCGCCGCAATCACCCTGGCCGAGGCCGGGATCAAGGATGTGGCCGTGGTCGATGCGATGCGCATCGGCGAAGGCGCCAGTTCGCGCAACGGCGGCCAGATCGGATCGGGGGCCAAGTTCTCGCTGGAACAGGCGGCGCGGCGGTTCGGCCAGCAACGCGCCCGCGAGATCCTGGACGACTACGACCAGGCCATGCCCTTCATGCTGCAACGCGCCGCCACCCTGGCCGAGGACTTTGACCTGAACCTGTGCGGCTCGGTCTCGGGGGCGCATTCCCACAAGGACCTGCGCGCATTCCGCGACTATCGCGACGGGCTTGCGCCCGACAAGCGCAAGCACATCGACGTGCTGGACGCGCGCGAGATGCAGGGCGTGCTGAAGACCGACATCTACCGCGGCGCGCTGGTCAAGCACGACACCGGATCTGTTCACCCGGCGAAATACGTCCGAGCGCTGGCCAACCGCGCCCGCGCCCTGGGCGTGCGCCTCTTCACCGGCTTCCGTTTTCAGGGCGCCAGCCGCGGCACCAGCCGGTTCGAGGTGCGGCTGCAAGACGTCGACAGCCGCGCCGAGGTGCGGCTGTCGGCGGACAAGGTGCTGATGGCGGCGAACGGCTATGTCGGGCCGGAAATGCCCTGGCTGCGCCAGCGCACGATCCCGGTGCAAAGCTACATGATCGCGACCGAGCCGCTGCCGTTCGACCAGCTGGAAGAGCTGATGCCCGGCAACCGGGTGGCCGGCGACACCAAGCACATCCTGTATTACTTCCGCCGCTCGCCCGATGGCCGGCGCATCCTGTTCGGCGGGCGGGCACGGTTCCAGACCTCGACCGAGCAGCAATCGGCGGTGGGCCTGCGCCGGTTCATGCTGCACACCTTCCCGTCGCTTGAGAAGGCGCAGATCAGCCATTCCTGGTTCGGCAATGTCTGCTTTGCCTACGACTTCTGCTCGCATGTCGGGCGGATGCAGGATGGCATCCACTACATCTCATGCTGCAACGGCGGCGGCATCTCGATGATGACCTACCTGGGCCACCGCTGCGCCGAAATGATGCTGGGCGTTCCCGGCCATGACCGCGGCATCGTCAACAGCCACTTCCCGCGGCTGTATTTCTACAACGGCCACCCCTGGTTCCTGCCGATGGTGGGCAGCTACTATCGCCTCCTTGACAGGTCGGCCCGCCTGTTCGACCGGGCGGCCTGATGCCATGACGCTGCAAACGACTCCGTTGTGTCAGCCGGTGCCAAGGCCCCTGGTCGGGGCCTTGCTGATGGTGCTGGCCATGCTGGTGGTGCCGCTGGCCGATGTGGTGGCCAAGGTGCTGGTGCAGAACGGCTATTCGCCCTTGCAGACCAGCTTTCAGCGGATGACCATCGGCGCGCTGGTGCTGCTGCCGCTGGTGTGGCGGCAGCGGGCCGAGGTCCTGCCCCATCTGCGCCGGCCGCTGCCGATCCTGCTGATGGGCGGCTCGATCCTGGCAGCGATCACCTGCTACGTCCTGGCGCTGGAGCATCTGCCCATCGCCAACACCCTGGCGCTAAGCTTCGTGCATCCGTTCTTCATCATGATCCTGTCGCGGCTGTTCCTGGCCGAGGCCGTCGGCCTGATCCGCTGGGTGATCGTGCTGGTCGGCTTTGCGGCGGTGGTGGCGATCATCCGCCCCGCGGCCGCAGACTTTCACCCCGCCAGCATCCTGCCGGTGCTGTCGGCGGCCTGCATGGCGGTCTATGTCATCACTATCCGCCGCAGCGCGGGCCGGATGTCGGCGCTGTCGACCGCGTTCTACACCCATCTTGCCTCGGCCCTGCTGGCCGCGCCGCTGGCCTTCGTGCTGTGGCGGGGAATGGGGTCTGCGGAATGGCTGCTGATCCTGGAACTGTCGGCCATCGGCCTGGCGGTGCAATACCTGATCATCAAGGCCTACGAACTGGCCGAGGCCTCGCTGATCGCGCCGCTCAGCTATACCGAGATGATCGGCGCCATCCTGGCCGGCTGGTGGTTCTTCAACGAATTCCCCGACAGCGTCACCATCGTCGGCTCGCTGGTCCTGATTGGCTGCGCCTTGCTGACCATCTGGCAAGGCAAGGCGAAATGACCTCCACCCAGGGCCGCGGACCGCCTGCCCAAGGCCGCAAAGGCTCTATGTCGGACGGCATAAAGCCTGTAACAGAAGACCGGCCCCGCCCCGCGACAGCGGAACGCGGGGGCCAGCACCGAGGAACACCCGTGGCACAGACAGCCGCCGATACCCCGCCGACAGGGGACCACAGCGATACCCGGCAGGTCGGCGAGACCCTGCGGCTGCGCCGGCAGATGCGCGGCCTGTCGCTGAAGCAGGTGGCCGAGCCGGCGGGCATCTCGGTCGGCATGCTCAGCCAGGTCGAACGCGGCCTGGTCGCGCCGTCGATCAAGACCCTGCGCGCGATCTGCACGGCGATGGACATGCCGGTCAACTGGCTGTTCCATCGCGACGGCGACGGTGGCGGGCAGGCGGCGGAATACGTCGTCCCGGCCAATGCCCGCCGGTCGCTGACCTACCTGGACGGCGCGCTGACCAAGGAACTGCTGACCCCCGACACCCAGCCGCAGATCCAGATGCTGCGCTTCGTGATGCGGCCCGGCGCCAGCTCCGGAGAGCCCTACAGCAATGCCGAAGGCGGCAAGTGCGGCCTGGTCGTCGCCGGCACCCTGGGGCTGGAACTGAACGGAGTGCCGTTCACCATCAACACCGGCGACAGCTTTGCCTTTCCGGCGGCGGCGCTGGTGCGGTTCTGGACCATCGGCGACGAGACCTGCGAGGTGATCTGGGTCGTCGCCCCCGCCACGGTCTGACCGGCCAGGGCCTAGCCCTCGCCCTCAAGCCGCTCGCGCAGTTCGCGCAGCACGGGCAGCACCAGCCGCAGGCGGTCGGCGCCCAGCGATTCGACGACTTCGCCGATCAGCGGCACCACCGCCTGCACCGCCGCATCGCGCGCCGCCCGGCCTGCCGGGCTGATCGCCACGAACTTGCGCCGCGCGTCGTCCCAGTCGGGGCGGATGTGGACATGCCCGGCCCATTCCAGCCGCGCCAGCGTGTTGGTCATCGCGCCGCGGGTGACGTGAAAGGCCCGTGCCAGTTGCGCCGGGGTGCGTTCGTCGTTCAGCCGCGCCAGGTGGTTCAGCACCGAGAAATGCGACAGCTGCATCCCCTTGGGCAGCACCTTCGAGATGCGGTTGCGGGCCAGCTGGTCAGCCATGAACAGCTCGGAAAACAGGGCGACGGCCATGTCTTCGGTGCGGTCCTGGGCGGGGCGGTCCACGCTCATGGCCCGGTGAAATCCCGGTCGTGGGTCAGCGAGGGCACCCGCGCCCGCGCCTCGTCCACCCGGGCCAGGTCAAGGTGAACGAAGGTCACGCCGGGGTCGGTGCCGGCATCGGCCAGGATCTCGCCCCAGGGCGCGATGGCCAGCGAATGGCCGTGCGTGCGCCGGCCCTTGCCCGCGCTTTCGGGGTGAAAGCCGGTCTGCGCAGGGGCCAGCACGAAGCATCCGGTCTCGATCGCGCGGGCGCGCAGCAGGGGTTCCCAATGCGCCGCGCCGGTGATGTGGTTGAAGGCCGCCGGAACGGTGATGACCTGCGCCCCCGCCTGCGCCAGCCGGCGATAGAGATGCGGAAAGCGCAGGTCATAGCAGACCGTCATCCCGATCCTGGCCCAGCCCGCATCGGCCAGGACAGCCCGCGCACCCGGGCGGTAGCCCTGACTTTCGCGATAGATCTCGGTCGCTGACACGTTGACGTCGAACATGTGGATCTTGTCATAGCGCGCGGCGATGGTGCCATCGGGGGCGATCAGGAAACTGCGGTTGGCAAAGCGCCCGTCAGCATCCTGCGTCAAAAGCCCCAGCGAGCCGACCAGCAGCCAGACCCCGGCCCGTGCCGCGGCCTGGCGCAGCGCGGCCAGCGTTTCATCCGCCTCTTCGGGGCGGAACACGGCGCGCTGGTGGTCGCGGCTGGAGGACAGGCAGTTCGTCATCTCGGGCGTCAGCACGAACCCCGCGCCGCCCGCCACCGCCCGGTCGACCAGCGCCAGCGTCGCGGCCAGGTTCGCGGCCGGGTCGTCCGACACCGTCAGCTGGATCAGCGCGGCCCGCATCAGTCGGCCAGCATCGCGTCAAGCCGGCCCTGGCGGTCCAGCAGGTGGATGTCGTCGCTGCCGCCGACAGGCTGCCCGCCGATGAAGATCTGCGGCACGGTGTGGCGCCCGCCGGCCCGCTGCATCATCGCCTGCCGCAGCGAGGGGTCGCGGCTGACATCGGTTTCGACATAGGCCACGCCCTTGGCCTGCAACAGCCGCTTGGCGGCGATGCAGTAGGGGCAGAACGGGGTGGTGTAGATTTCAACCGTCTTCATCGGGCAAATCCCTTGTCCTTGCGCGGACTATAGGGATTTAGCCCTGCTTCGCAACGCGCGCCAGCGCCAGCACCGAAACCTCGGCCGCGCCGGCGGCCAGACAGGCCTCGGTCGCGGCGGCAAAGGTCGCGCCTGATGTCATCACGTCATCCACCAGCAGCACATGCCGCCCGGCAATCCGCTTGCGGCGGGCCTGCGGCACCTGGAAAGCGTCACTGACGTTGCGGAACCGGCCATCGCGGTCGCGGCCCTCCTGGCTGCCGGTGTTGCGGTGACGGACCAGCGCATCGGGGCAATGTTCCAGCCCCGCGGCGCGGGCCAGCGCGGCCGACAGCAGCGCCGACTGGTTGTACTTGCGCCGCAACAGCCGCCACCAGTGCAGCGGCACCGGCACCACCACCATGCCGGGGGCCAGGATCGGCCGGGCCGCCGCGTGCAGCCAGGCGCCGGCGGGGCGGGCCAGCTCCATCCGGTCGCCGTGCTTCAGCGCCAGCACCATCCGCCGGGCGTTGCCATCGTAAAGCAGCGCCGCCCGACCCCGCGACCAGGGGCGCGCGATCTGCAGGCAATCGTCGCAGGTCACATCGTCTTCGGTCGGGTCGCCGGGCAGGGGCGTGCCGCACTTGCCGCAGACCAGCCCCGACACAAAGGGCGTGTCGCGCCAACAATCCGGGCACAGGCCGAAGTCGGTGGCGACCAGCGCATGGCAGGTGATGCATTGCGGCGGGTAGATCGCCGCGATCGCCCTTTGCAAGCTCATCCCCGCCCCCTATGGTCCGCCGCCATGACCGAAGCCCCGCCCCTGACCGACCGCCTTGCCCTGGCGCGCAACCGGACGCGCGCCCTGGCCTTGGCCGCACCTGCCACCTTCCTGCACGACCTGGCGATCGACGAGGTCAAGGAAAGGCTGGAAACGGTTAACAGAACCTTTACGGACGTGGCCGTGGTCACAGGTTTTCCGGCGCTGTGGCAACGTGCCTTTCCCGCCGCCCGCGTGGTCGAGGATGCCGAGACCCTGGCCCTGGACCCCGGCGCGCAGGATCTGGTGATTCACGCGCTGGCGCTGCACTGGGCCAACGATCCGGTGGGCCAGATCGTGCAATGCCGCCGCGCCCTGCGGCCCGACGGGCTGTTCCTGGGCGTTCTGTTCGGCGGACAGACCCTGCACGAATTGCGCGCCGCCCTGGCCGAGGCCGAGGCCGAGGTGACCGGCGGCCTGTCGCCCCGCGTGCTGCCGATGGGCGAAATCCGCGACCTGGGCGCGCTGTTGCAGCGGGCCGGGCTGGCGCTGCCGGTGGCCGACAGCTTCACCCAGCGGGTGCTCTACTCCGATGCGCTCCGGCTGATGGCCGACCTGCGCGCGATGGGCGAAGGCAATGCCCTGGCGCAGCGCCTGCGCCACCCCACCCGCCGCCAGGTTCTGCTGCGCGCGGCGCAGATCTACGGCGCGACCCAGGGTGACGGGCAGGGCCGCGTCCCGGCCACGTTCGAGATGATCTGCCTGACCGGCTGGGCCCCGCACGATAGCCAGCCGCGCCCCTTGCGCCCCGGATCGGCCGCCACCCGGCTGGCCGATGCCCTGAACACCCTGGAACGCCCCTTGGGCAAAGGGCCGCAGGACGGTTGACCCCCCCGTGAAACCCGTTATTTCCCGCGGATCAGCTGCGGAAGGACCGAAGATGCCCAAGGACGAAACCGCCCTCATCCCGCCCGGCAGCGGACGTCTGGCCCATGCGCCGGCCGACCACCCCCCGGTGCGCCGGGCGCGCGTCGGTGTGCTTCTGGCCAACCTGGGTACGCCCGACGGATACGATTACTGGTCGATGCGGCGCTACCTGAACGAGTTCCTGTCCGACAAGCGGGTGATCGACTACCCCAGCTGGAAATGGCAGCCGCTGTTGCAGACGGTGATCCTGGCCAAGCGGCCGTTTTCTTCGGGCGCGAACTACAAGCTGATCTGGAACCACGACCGCAACGAAAGCCCGCTGATGACGATCACCAAGGCGCAGACGGCCCGCATCGCCGCCGTGCTGGCCGACCGGCACGGCGACCAGGTGATGGTCGATTTCTGCATGCGCTACGGCAACCCCTCGACCGAATCGAAGGTGCGCGAGATGGTCGAGGCGGGTTGCGAGAAGATCGTGTTCTTTCCGCTTTATCCGCATTACGCGGGCGCCACATCGGCCACCGCGAACGACCAGTTCTTTCGCGCCCTGATGAAGGAAAAGCGCCAGCCCGCGGCGCGGATCGTGCCCGAGTATTTCGAGCATCCGCTGTATATCGAGGCGCTGGCCCAATCGGTCGAACGCGCCTATGCCGCGCTGGACCACAAGCCAGACGTGCTGGTCGCCAGCTACCACGGCATGCCGATCCGCTATCTGACCGAAGGCGACCCCTACCATTGCCAGTGCGCCAAGACGACACGTCTGCTGCGCGAACGGCTGGGCTGGGGGCGCGAGGCGATCGACACCACATTCCAGTCGGTCTTCGGCCCCGAAGAATGGCTGCGGCCCTATACGGTGGAACATGTGGCCGAACTGGCCAAGGCGGGCAAGAAGCGCATTGCCGTGATCGCGCCGGCCTTCAGCGCCGACTGCATCGAGACGCTGGAAGAGATCAACGGCGAAATCCGCGAATCCTTCGAACACGCCGGCGGCGAGGTGTTCACCTACATCCCCTGCCTGAACGACGAAGAGCCGCATGTGCAGGCCCTGGTCGCGGTGATCGAGGAAAACCTGGCGGGCTGGGTCCGGGCCTGATCGGCCCGCCTTGGCCTTTTGCCCGCCCCCCGGAAATGAAAAAGGCGGTGGCCGAAGCCACCGCCCTTCCCGAAGTCACGCGGTCTCAGTTCGAGGCGGCAGCGGCGAGCACCAGCAGGACCAGCAGCGGAACGATCACGCCGCCAGCCGACGACGAGGTCGCAGCCTGAACGACTTCCGGTTCCATCACGGGCTCAGCCATGCCACCGGCGAAAGCGGTGGTGGCGACAGCGGTCAGCGCAGCAGCGAGCGCGAGTTTCTTCATGTTAACCTCCAGTTATTGCATGCCGTCCAATTTTGCAGAGGCGACGGCACACACCCAAGATTGATCCTCGTGCTGTCGTCATAAACAGCACAATCACCGAAATGCAATCGGGGCTGTGCGCAAGGCCTTAGCAGCCCCGGCATGTCGTCAAATTAGCAACACTTGTGTCCCGACTTGGGCCATCTCGAACAATTCCTCGATGTGTTCGTTGTAAAGCCCGATGCAGCCGTTCGACGATCGCCGCCCGATCTTGCGGGTGTCGTGGGTGCCGTGGATGCGGTAGTACGTCCAGCTGAGGTACAGCGCCCTTGTGCCCAGCGGGTTGTCGGGGGCGCCGCCCTCTACCACGTCCGGCCATTCGGGGTTGCGTTCCTTCATCGACGGGGTCGGGCGCCAGCTGGGGTTCAACACCTTCTGCACCACTTCGGTGCGGCCGCGGCGCGTCAACTCTTCGGACAGCGGCACGGAGGTGGGATACAGCCGGTAGACCGACTGATCCTCGGACCAGTAGTGCAGCGCGCGCGAGGTGGTGTCGACCAGCACCGCTCCCTTGCGGGTGTCGGTGAAATAGCCGCGCCAGTCCAGCATCCGGAAGCTGGAGATGTTGTTGCGCACCGAACTGGAGGCCGAGGGGATGAACTCGGTGCTGCCGTCCTGCGCCAGAGCGGGCAGCGACGCGGCGCCAAGCGCGGCGGCGGCCCCGCCCAGAAGGACGCGACGGTTCAGCCTTTCAGCGGTCATGGATGGCTCCTGCGGATCGTTTCTTGGGCCGCTGCATACTCTCTCGGGGGCCATTCCGCAATTCAAACGCCCGTCATCCGGCAAGGTCTTGCAGAGGGGGGTTTGATCCCCGGGGCCAGTTTCGTTAAACGTCTTGCCGATTGCGCCCCGGCGGGGCCGCCCCTTTTCGGTGATCCTGATGAACAGACGCTCTCTTCTGGCCCTTGGTTCGGCCTTCCTGGTGACGGCTTGCATGGGCGGAGGCGGCGGAGTCGAACTGGGCGCCGACGGCAAGCCGCTGCCGCAGGTCTACCGGATCACCCCGGACGTCGCCGCCAAGGTGCCCTACCGCTTCCTCGACTCGGTCAACACGCTGCGCTCGGCCAAGGGCCTGCCGCCGCTGACCTTCAACGTGCAGCTGAACGCCGCCGCCGAGACGCATTCGCGCGACATGTCGTTGCAGAACCGCCCCTGGCACTTCGGGTCCGACGGGTCGTCGCCGATGGTGCGGGTGCAGCGCGTCGGCTATTCCGGCCGCCTGGTCGGCGAGAATATCTCCGAGACCTACCAGACCGAACTGGAAACCCTGTCCGCCTGGATGGCCCAGCCCGACACCCGCGCCATCATCATGGAGCCGCAGGCCCGCGAACTGGGTTTTGCGTGGTTCCAGGAAGAAAACGGCAAGATCTGGTGGACGATGGTCACCGGCGCCTGAGGTTCCGGGTCAAACCGCGGCGCAAAGGGGCCCCTGCGGCCCCTTTTTCACGGTCAGGGCAGGATGTGGATCGGCGTGCCCGGCTTGACCATCGAATAGATCACCTCGATCTGCCGGTCGGTCACCGCGATGCAGCCCGCCGTCCAGTCGCGCTGGTAGATCTTGTTGTTCGGCCCGCCGTGGATGAAGATGTCGCCCCCCGGCGGCTTGCCCATCGACGAGGCATAGGTCCGGTCGCGATCATTGGGATAGTTGATCCGCAGCGACAGGTGATAATTGGAATCGG
Source organism: Fuscovulum sp. (assembly GCA_018058035.1). Classification (GTDB taxonomy): domain Bacteria; phylum Pseudomonadota; class Alphaproteobacteria; order Rhodobacterales; family Rhodobacteraceae; genus Pseudogemmobacter. The sequence goes on along the minus strand of JAGPCN010000008.1, from coordinate 20,232 downwards.
GGTTGCGGTGGCTGATCGTGTAGGTGCCTTCGGGCGTCTTGCCGTCGCCCTCGAACTGCTTGTGGCCGACCGGCGCAAAGCCAAGCGCCACGTCGAACTGCTTCAGCACCTTGTCGTTGTGCAAGAGGTACATCTTGCGTTCGCCCTTGTGGACCTGGATCGAGGTCACCTCGGGGCCGTTGTAGCGCCGGAACTTCGAATCGCCGCAGGACGCCAGCGCCAGCGTCGCGCAGAGAAGGACGATCAATCTGAAAAGCTGCATGCCCGGTTCCGCCTGAAGTCTTTTTCGCCTGTGGCCTTTTGCGATCCGCATAGCGGAAATCCGCCGAACTGGCCAGATGCCAGACCGACGGGGCACCTCACGGATTCGTCATCGGGCGCGATGAAAGCGTGCGACCAGCTCGACGTGATGCGACCAGCGGAACTGGTCGACCACCTGCACCCAGTCCAGCACCAGCCCGCCCGCCACCAAAATCCGCGCGTCGCGGGCAAAGCTGGCGGGGTTGCAGGACACCATCGCCACCACCGGCACCGAGCTGGCGGCCAGCCGTTCAGCCTGCGCCTCGGCCCCGGCGCGGGGCGGGTCGATCACCACGCCGGTCAGGCTGCGCATCTCGTCCGGCTCCAGCGGGCGGCGAAACAGGTCGCGCTTTTCCGCCACCAGCCGCTTCAGGCCCGGCGCCACCCGCGCCGCCCGGTCCAGCGCGGCGACCATCGCGGCCTCGCCTTCATAGGCCTCGACCTCGGCCATCTCGGCCAGCGGCAGGGCAAAGGTGCCCATCCCGGCGAACAGGTCGGCCAGCCGTTTCTGCGGGCCGAGAGCCTGTTTTACCCCGTCCAGCAGCGTCGCTTCGCCCGCCTCGGTCGCCTGCAGGAACGCCGCGGGCGGCATCTGAACCCGGGCGCGGCCAAAGGCCAGCTCGGGCATCGCGCGCAGGGCCACCGTCTCGTCGCCCCAGGTCAGCCGCGCCAGCGCGAAGCGTTCGGCCAGTCGCGCCAGGTCCATCCGCAGCGCCGCGTCCAGCGGCTTGCCGCCCTCCACCCGCACGTCCGGCCCGGTCAGGCTGCGCGTCAGCGTCACCGACAGTTCCTGCGTCCGCGAGCCGCCCGCCTGGGCCAGCGCCTCGACCGCCGGGATCAGCGCGATCAGGTCGGGGTGCAGCAAGGTGCAGCCCGGGATCGGCACGATCATGTCGGACCCGCGGGCGTGAAACCCCGCCAGCGCCCCGCCCTTGGTCTTGCGCACCGCCAGAGTTGCCCGCCGGCGCGACCGCGGCGGCGAGGTCAGCACGCCCTCGCGCACCCCCTCGGCCGACAGCCCCTGCGCGGTCAGCGCCTTGCACACCACCTCACGCTTCCACGCCGCCACGAAGGCGTCCGAGGCATGCTGCAACTGGCAGCCGCCGCAGGTACGGGCATGCGCGCAGGGCGGCCTCACCCGGTCCGGGCTGGGCGTGGCGATGCGCACATCCTCCAGCCGGTCACCAGACGGTTCACCCGTCACCACCTCTCCCGGCAGCACGCCGGGCACGAACAGCGGCCCCGCCGGCCCCGTCGCGATGCCATGCCCCAGATGCCCTAGCCGTTCGATGGTGAAAGTCACGCGCCCTGCCCGTCTTCGGTGTCGATGAAGCCGCCCGATTGCCGCTTCCAGTAGCGCGCGTAAAGCCCGCCCTGCGCCAAAAGCGCCTCGTGAGAGCCTTCTTCGACGATCCGGCCACGGTCCAGCACGATGATCCGGTCCATCGCCGCGATGGTCGACAGCCGGTGCGCGATGGCCAGCACGGTCTTGCCCTGCATCACCCGGCCCAGGGCCTGCTGGATGCTGGCCTCGACCTCGCTGTCCAGGGCGCTGGTGGCTTCGTCCAGCACCAGGATCGGGGCGTCCTTCAGGAATGCCCGGGCCAGCGCGATGCGCTGCCGCTGACCGCCCGACAGCTTGACCCCGCGTTCGCCCAGGTAGGCGTCATAGCCCTGGCGGCCCTGGTGGTCGATCATTGCGGCGATGAACTCATCCGCCTCGGCAGCCTTTGCGGCGGCGATGATCTCGGCCTCGGTCGCCTCTGGCCGGCCATAGGCGATGTTGTCGCGGGCGCTTCGGTTGAACATCGCGGTTTCCTGCGTGACCATGCCGATCTGCCGCCGCAAGGACTCTTGCGTCACGCCGCGCACATCCTGGCCATCCACCAGAACCCGCCCCTTTTCGCAGTCATAGAGCCGCAAAAGTAGCGCCACCAGGCTGGATTTCCCCGCGCCCGAGGCACCCACGATGCCCAGCTTTTCGCCCGCCCGGATGGTCAGGTCGATCGAATCCACGCCACCGCGTTCGCGGCCATAGGCAAAGCTGGCGCCCTCATACCGGATCTCACCGCGCAGGCGGCCCAGCGTCACCGCGCCCGGCGCATCCGACAGGGCATGCGGCACGGCCAGCGTGCGCATTCCGTCCTCGACCTCGCCAACGCTGGTGTAGATCGTCATCAGGGTAAAGCTGACCCAGCCGGTCATCTGCGCGATCCGCATGGAAATCGCACCCGCCGCCGCAATATCGCCCGGCGTCGCCGCCCCCTTCTGCCACAGCAGGATCGTGCCGCCGATCAGGATGACCGGCAGGATGCCCGCCAGCGTCATCAGCGCCAGCCGGAACCAGGCCGCGATGACGCCGTATTCCAGCGACCGGTCGCGGAACACCTCCATCGCCTTCAGCGCCACCCGGTCCTCGAACGACGCATGGGCGAAAAGCTTGACCGTCTTGATATTGGTGATGGTGTCGACCACCTGCCCCGTCACCATCGCCCGGCTGCTGGCCCGCGCGGCCGAGTTTTCGCGCACCAGCGGGATGAAGACCCGGATCAGCACCAGATAGCCCGCCAGCCAGACCGCCAGCGCGACCCCGATCCACAGGTCGACCGCGAACAGGTAGATGACCGAGGCGATCACCGAGGCCAGCGCAAAGAACACCGTGTTGATGGTTTCGGTGGTGACATCCGTCACCGCCCGCGCCGCCTGCATCTGCTTTTGCGCGATCCGCCCGGCAAAATCGTTGTCAAAGAAGGTCAGCGCCTGGCCCAGCGTCCAGCGATGCAGCCGCGACAGCACCAAGGGCAGCAGGTTCGGCCCCAGCGTGATCTGGATCGAGGCCGACGAGGCCGCATAGGTCAGCGGCCGCACCAGCAGGTAAAAGGCCATCGACCAGATCAGCAGCGCGCCATGCTCGGTGAAAAAGCCGGCCGGATTGCCCGTCACCGTCGCGTCGATCACCCAGCCCAGCACCAGCGCCGAGACCACCTCGGTCACCCCGGCCAGCGACGACAGCACCGCCGCCAGCCACAATTGCCCCCAGGATCCCGACAGGCTCCACTGGAAAAAGGCGCCCAGCCGTTGCGGCGGCGCCTGATCCGAGGGCCGGAACGCGTCGATCCAGTCGCCCATGCGCAGCAGGCTCATTCCGCCGCTTCCTCTTCCAGCCCGATGAAGCCGCCCGACTGCCGCGCCCAAAAGCGCGCGTACAGCCCGTTTCGCGCCAGAAGAGTAGCGTGGCTGCCCTCTTCGGCAATCGCGCCGTCCTCCAGCACCACGATCCGATCCATCGCGGCGATGGTCGACAGCCGGTGCGCGATGGCGATCACCGTCTTGCCCTGCATCACGCCATACAGCGCCTCCTGGATCGCGGCCTCGGCCTCGCTGTCGAGCGCACTGGTCGCCTCGTCCAGGATCAGGATCGGCGCGTCCTTCAGGATCACCCGCGCCAGCGCCACCCTCTGCCGCTGCCCGCCCGACAGCTTGACCCCGCGTTCGCCGACATGCGCGTCATAGCCCTTGCGGCCCTGCGGGTCCTCAAGCGTCAGGATGAAGTCATGCGCCTCGGCCCGTCTTGCGGCCTGAACCATCTCATCTTCCGTGGCATCGGGGCGGCCGTATAGGATGTTGTCGCGCACCGACCGGTGCAGCAGGCTGCTGTCCTGCTGAACCATCCCGATTTTCTGGCGCAGGCTGTCCTGCGTGACATCGGCGATGTTCTGCCCGTCGATCAGGATTGCCCCGGATTCGGTGTCGTAGAACCGCAGGATCAGCTTGACGAGGGTCGACTTCCCGGCGCCCGAGCGGCCGACGACGCCGATCCTTTCCCCCGGCCGGATCGTCAGGCTGACATCGCGCAGCCCGCCGAAACCGCGGCCGTAATGGTGGCTGACATCTTTCAGCTCGACCAGGCCTTCGCGAAACTCCAGCGGTTTGGCGCCCGGCCGGTCCACCAGCGTGACCGGCTGGGCAATCGTCTCCATCCCCTCGGCCAGCGTGCCCAGGTTTTGTACCAGGTTGGTCGAGGCCCACATGATCCAGTAGGTCATCGAGTTGATGCGCAACACCAGCGCCAGCGCCGCCGCGACCACACCGACCGTGGCCGAGCCCTGAACCCAGAACCACAGCGCAAGCCCGCCGACGCCCAGGATCATCAGCCCGTTGATGAAGGTCAGCGCGACATCCATCTTGGTGACGATCCGCATTTCGGCCTGGAACGTCTTGCGCGAGGTCTCGATGGCGTCTTTCGCATAGGTCAGCTCGGCGTCCTGATGCGCGAACAGCTTGACCGAATGGATGTTGCTGTAGCTGTCCACCACCCGGCCCGTCACCGCCGAGCGCGCCTGGGAGCTGGCGGTCGAGGCCGGGCCCGCGCGGCGGATCGTCCAGCGCATCAGCGCCAGGTAGGCCAGCACCCACAGGATCAGCGGCACCATCAGGCGGGGGTCGGCCTCGGCCAGCATCAGCAGCGCGCCGATAAAGGTGGCGGCGGCAAAGGCCGCCATGTCGAAGACCTGGAACACCGCTTCGCCGGCCGCCGGGGGAGCCTGCATGATGCGGTTGGCGATCCGCCCGGCGAAATCGCTTTCGAACCAGCCGACCGGCTGGCGCAGCACATGGCGGTGCGCCCGCCAGCGCATCATGGTGCCGAAGTTGGTCAGGATCGTGTTGTGCAACAGCCCGACCGACCCACCCGCCACCAGCGGGCGCACAACCAGGATGACCAGCGCCGCCACCACGATCTCGACCCAGTGGCTGGCCAGAAAGTCCTGCGGGGTCTGGCCCGACATCAGGTCGACCAGCCGGCCCAGGTACCAGATCAGCCCGACGTCCAGCACCGCATTGCCCACGGAAAACAATGCAGTCACGACAAAGACGCCGCGGAACGGGCGGATGTAGTCCTTCAGGAACGGCCACAACCGGCGCGGCGGGGCATCGCTCTGCTCATAGGCGGCATAGGGGTCGACCAGATTTTCGAAGAAGCCGAACATGGGGGGAAGTCTCCCGGAAAACGCGCTGACATGGAAGGTTTGGCGGCTGGAACAGGCCGCCCGAATGGGTCACGAACCTGTCAGATCAGGTGTCGGATAAGCCCATTCTCCATATCGCATCTCCCCGCTTCGGATGCGGCTTCCTAGCCGATCCCGCGCCGTTTGTCACCCCAGAAGCTGATCCTTGGTCGCGCGCAGGCCCGATTGCAGCCAGCGGCGCTGCAACTCTTTCAGCCTTGCACCCAGCGCCGCGCCTTGCAGGCCCGGCAGATCGGCGGCCTTCACCGGGAATTCCCGCGACGCGCCGCGACCGACCTCGACCATGTCCAGCGCCCCGATCGGTTGCCCCAGAACGGCGCAGCGCAGCAGCACCGCGTCCGATCCCCTTTCCAGGCCCAGCCGCCAACCCAGGGCAGCCGGCGCATCGCTGCTGCCGATGGCATCGCGCAAGGCGGCCAGATCGCGCGCATGGGCACGCGACAGGCGCAGCCGGTCGGCCACGTCTTCGCCCCCCAAGGCGGCTAGTCGGCGCAGCCAGTCGGGGTTGGCGTCCAGCTCCAGATGCACCAAGGGCGCCAGCGCACGCGGGTCGGCGCCCGGCAGGATGCACGCCAGGATGCCAGCCTGCGCCATCACCGCAACGGCCGGCGCCGGGTCAGCCGCCATCAGCAACTTGCGCATCTCTGCACCGATCCGTTCGCGCGAAATCGTGTCTATTCCAGCCGAAAGCGCGGCACAGGCAGCCAGCCCCTCGGGGTCCAGCCCCTGCTCCGGATCGCCGTAGCGGGCGTGAAACCGGAAGAACCGCAGGATGCGCAGATAATCCTCGCGGATGCGCGTTTCGGCATCGCCGACGAACCGCACACGCCGGGCCAGAAGGTCGGGCAAGCCACCCAGCGGGTCGATCACCGTGCCATCCGCCCGGCAATAGAGGGCGTTCATCGTAAAGTCGCGCCGGCTTGCGTCTTCCTCCAGCCGGTCCGAAAAGGCCACCACCGCGCGCCGTCCGTCGGTTTCGACATCGCGGCGAAAGGTCGTCACCTCATGCGGGATGCCCTTGGCGATCACCGTCACCGTGCCGTGGTCGATGCCCGTGGGCACCACCTTGAATCCGGCCTTTTCCGCCAGTTCAGAGACGGTTTCGGGCCGCGCATCGGTGGCGATGTCGACATCCGTGACCGCCACGCGCAACAGCGCGTTGCGGACGCAGCCGCCCACCGGCAGCGCCTGCCACCCCGCCCCCGCCAGGCAGACCAGCACCCCTTGGGTGCCCGGATGCGTCAGCCAGTCGCCGGAAACCTTCATCACCGATCAGTCCGCCATGCCACGCAGGATTCGCGCCGTCGCACCCCAGATGTAATGCGGTCCCCAGGGCACGGCATAGTAGCGCCGCCACTGCCCGCGCCAAAGCCGGCGCTCGACCGCATAGTTGCCTGCTGTCAGCACCAGATCCAGCGGCACCGAGAACACCTCGTCGACCTCGCCAGCCTCGGGGACGGGCACGAAACCGCCCCGCACCACCGCCAGAACCGGCGTGACGGTGAACCCCGTTACCGTCTCATGCGCCGGCAGTCGGCCCAGAATCGTCACCAAACCGGCGGAAAGGCCGATCTCTTCGGCCGCCTCGCGCAGCGCGGCCGCCTCGGGCGAGCCGTCTCCGGCGTCGATCTTGCCACCCGGAAAGGCCACTTGCCCGGGGTGGTGTTGCAGATGCGACGACCGTTTGGTCAGGATCATCCGCGGCCCCTCGGGGCGCAGCCAGACCGGCACCAGCACGGCGGCAGGCCGCAGCACCCGGCCTTCGGGCAGGCGGATATCCGGGTTCAGGTCATAGTCCGACGATTCGCCCGCGCTGCGGGCCAGGATGGCGCGCAGGCGGTCTTCAACCGCCATTCTTCACCGCCTCGAAGCCCAGTGTCTTCGGGTCAAGCTCATAGTGCTTGCCGCAGAACTGGCAGTCGGCGGTGACCACGCCGGCCTCGGTCGTCATCCGGGAGATATCCTTCTGGCTGTAGATGGACATCGTGTTGCGCACCTTGTCTTCCGAGCACGAGCAGCCGAACCGCACCGGCTGCGGGTCAAACACCCGAGGGCCCTCTTCGTGGAACAGCCGCACCAGAAGGTCGGTGGGTGCCACCGAAGGTCCGATCATCTCCAACTCTTCGATCGTGTCCAGCAGCAGGTTCGCACGATTCCAGTCATCGGACTGCGCTCCGGAAAGGATATCGGCATGGGTCAGCAGACCGCCCTCGCCGCTGCCGCCTTCGGCTGCGACTCCGCCGGTCTGCGGCATGTGCTGCAGCATGACACCCCCCGCCCGCCACCGCTCATGGCGGCCGGGTTCGCTGCTGCGGCCATAGGCCAGCGCAAAGCGGGTCGGAATCTGCTCGGACTGCGCAAAATAGGTCTCTGCACAGGCGGAAAGCGATCCGCCGGCGATGGGGGTAAAGCCCTGGTAGGGCAACATCCCTTCGCCCTGGTCCAGCATCACGGCAAAGTAACCCTGGCCGATCTGGCTGAACGGGTCGGGCGTATCCTCGAGCCGCTCGGCGTCATAGCTGGCATAGGCGCGGATCCGGGCCGGTTCGCCTTCGGCCTGCGGGCCGTAGTAATCGGTCGCGATCAGCCGCGCCGCGCCCTTGCCGCGAACCTGCAACGACAGCTTCCAGCGCAGCTTGATGGTCTGGCCGATCAGCGCGGTCAGCAGCGCGGTCTCGGCCACCAGCGCCTCGATCACTGGGGGATAGGTGTGCTGCGCCAGCACCTGGTCCAGCACCCCGTCCAGCCGCGCCACGCGGCCGCGGATACCTGACAGGTCCAGCTGAAAGGGCAGGACAGTGTCGTCCCATGCAAGTTGGGTGCCGATGGCCATTTCTGGGGTTTCCTTGGGGCGCCGTGTCTGGCAATCCGCGCTATATAGGCGCAACCGACGCCATGACCAAGGGGCGACCATGATCCGCCGTTTCGGCGAAGCCGTGAAGGCCGGCCAGAGATACCGTCTCAGACCTGGGGTCTATGCCGTGCTGAGGCGGGGCGCCGAGATCCTGGTCACGCATCAGGCCGAGCCGACACCCGAATTCCAGCTGCCCGGCGGCGGCATCGACCCCGGCGAACACCCGATCGCCGCGCTGCACCGCGAGGTCTTTGAAGAGACCGGCTGGAAGATCGCCATCGACCGCCGGTTGGGGGCGTTCCGGCGCTTTACCTACATGCCGGAATACGACCGCTGGGCGGAAAAGCTGTGCACGATCTACCTGGCCCGCCCGGTCTTGCGGCTGGGCCCGCCGTCCGAGGCCGGGCATACTGCGGTATGGATGACCGTCAGCCAGGCCCTGGACATGCTGGGGAACGATGGCGACCGCGCAATTCTGGCCCGGGCCGCCGGTCAGCCACGGTAATCCAGCAGCACGCCCGAAACGTCGTCAGCGAAATGATCGCTGCCGGCATGGTTCGCCAGATCCCAGACCAGCGCCTCAAGCAGGGCGGGGCTGTCCATATCGGCGATTCGGCCCAGGATACGGGCAAGCCCCTCTTCGCCCAGGTCCAGCCCGCCGGGGCCGGGGCATTCGGTGATGCCATCCGACATCAGGAACAGCCGGTCGCCGGGTGACAGCGTCAGGTCGGTGTCTTCGTAGGCGGCATCGGGAATCAGCCCGATCGGCAGGCCACCGGCGCCCACCCGCTCCAACCGCCGGTCGGCGCGCAGGATCATCGGATGCGGATGCCCGGCCTGCACCAGCCGCGCCCGGCCGGTGGCCAGGTCAAGCTCGGCATAGGTCATGGTGAAGTACTGTTCGACCTGGATTTCCTCTAGCATCAGGCGGTTGAAGGCGCGCGCGATCTCGGCAGGGCGCCGCACCTCGCGGCGGCCATCGGGCAACTGCTGGAAGGCCAGGTTCTGATCCGGCGACGAGCCGGACAGATAGCCGGCCAGCCGCGCCGTCATCATCGCCGAAGCAACCCCATGCCCGGAAACATCGACCGAATAGACCGCGATGCGCTGGTCGTCGATCTGGAACGACCCGACCAGATCGCCACCGACATGCCCCGAGCTGCGGATCATCAGGCTGACCGCGGCACGGCCGAAATCACGGTGGCGTTCACGGACCAGCGTCTGCTGCAGCTTGCGCGCCTCGATCAGGTCGCGGTCCAGCGAATCATAAAGTTTTTGCAGTTCCTGCATGTTGGCCGCGATGACGCGGTTCTTCTCGACCAGTTCGGACCGCATGCTGAGGATGCGCTGGCCGGCGCGCAGGCGGGCGCGCAATTCATCGCTGCTGACGGGCTTGGGCACGAAGTCGTCGGCCCCGGCCAGCAGGCCGTCGGCGATTTCGGACTTTTCGGATTTCGACGTCAGAAGGATGAAATAGCCATAGTCCTCGCGCGGCAAGGATTTGAACTGTCGGCAGAATTCCACGCCAGACATGCCCGGCATCATCCAGTCACTGATGACGAATCCGACCGCGACGGTGGAACAGATCGCCAGCGCCTCTTCGCCCGAGGCCGCCTCGAGCACCTCATAGCCCCATTTGCGCAGGTACATCGCCAGGATGTGCCGCTGTGCCCGGCTGTCGTCCACGACCAGCACGCGAAAGGCGGCAGACTCGTCATGGTCCACCAGGCCGGTATCTTTCATTGTCGTCAGTCCGTGCACCTGCACCACCCGCTTGTTCGCAGGCCCAGCAATGCACCCTGGGTGTTAAGCGCAGGTGAAGCCTAAAATTGGCCGGGAAGCCCGGGGGGCGGATTACCCTTTGTTAAGCCGGGGGTGGAACCCTTGACCCCGGGTGTAACCGCCTTGGCGGAGGGTAAGATGATCGAATGGGCAAGGCTTGCCGAACTGCGGGCCGAAATCGGAGATGAGGATCTGGCCGATGTCGTGGCCATGTTCCTGGACGAAGCTGACGATGTGGTGAAGAGGATTCAGGGCGGGCTGCCCGATCCCGAGATGGAATCGCAGCTGCACTTCCTGAAAGGCAGCGCGCTGAACCTGGGTCTGTCGGACCTGGCCGCGCTCTGCCAGGAGGGTGAGCGGCTGGCCGGCCAGGGCCGCGGGTCCGAGGCGGACCCCGCACGCATCGTCGCCATCTACGAGGCGTCCAAGACCGCGTTCCTGGGCGCGCTGGCCGAAGGCAACGCCGCCTAGATCAGGAATTCGGCCAGCGCCTCGTCATGGGTGATGTCGCGATAGGCAAATTCGGCGGCATCCATCCGTCCGGTGAACTGGGCAAAGTTCTCGGCCCGTTTCGTCTCGATCCCGATCAGGACCGAGCCGAAGTTGCGCGCCGATTTCTTCAGGTATTCAAAGCGGGCGATGTCGTCCTCGGGGCCCAGCATCGACAGGAATTCCCGCAGCGCGCCCGGGCGTTGCGGCATCCGCAGGATGAAGTACTTCTTCAGTCCGGCGTAGCGCTGCGCGCGTTCCTTGACCTCGGGCAGGCGCTCGAAGTCGAAGTTGCCGCCAGAGGTCACGCAGACCACCGTCTTGCCGCGGATCACCGGCGCCAGTTCGGGCAGCACGTCCACCGACAGCGCGCCCGCCGGTTCCAGCACGATGCCTTCGACGTTCAGCATCTCCAGCATGGTGATGCAGATGCGATCTTCAGGCGCCAGATGGACGTGGTCGGGCTTTACCCAATCCAGCTTGCGAAAGGTCAGGTCACCGATTCGCGCCACCGCTGCGCCATCGACAAAACTGTTGATGCGCGGCAACTTGACCGGCCCGCCGTGGTCCAGCGCCGCCTTCAGGCTGGCGCCCCCCATGGGTTCGACAAAGCGGAACTGCACCGCGGGCGCGACCTCGCGCAGATAGGTCGAGACGCCAGACGCCAGCCCACCCCCGCCCACCGGCAGCACCACCAGATCAGGCGCGCGGCCCAGTTGCGCGACGATCTCGACCGCCACGCTGGCCTGGCCCTCGATCACGTCGGCGTCGTCGAAGGGTGCCAGGAAATGCGCCCCTTCGGCGCGGCAGAACTCTTGCGCGGCGGCCAGCGTCTGGTCGAAGTAATCGCCCGTCAGCTGGATCGTGACGTTGTCGCCGCCGAACATCCGGGTCTTGTCGATCTTCTGTTGCGGCGTCGTCACCGGCATGAAGACGGTGCCGCGCACCCCGAAATGGCGGCAGGCATAGGCCACGCCCTGCGCATGATTTCCCGCGCTGGCGCAGACGAAATGACCCTGCCCCGGGTCCTGCGCCCGAACCTTGCGCATGGCATTGAAGGCGCCGCGCAGCTTGTAGCTGCGCACCGGCGTCAGGTCCTCGCGCTTGAGCCAGATTTCGGCGCCATAGCGGGCCGACAGGTGGTCGTTCCGCTGCAGCGGGGTCGGCGGAAAGAGTTTGCGCAATTCCTCGCCGGTCTGGCGGGCGCGATCGGCAAAGGTCTGCATGCTGGGGCCCTGTCTTCGGTTTCCGATCTTAACCACGGTCAGGATTTGACCACAATGTCGCCCAACTTGGACCAGACGCGCCCACATACTGGCCGCAATCGAACCTTTCCGAGGATTGCCATGTTCCGCCCCGCCAAGCTGACGGCCGTACTGGCCCTTTCCTGCCTCATGCTGACGCCCGCCCTGCCGGTCTATGACCTTGCCGATGGTGGCGCGGCCTTTGCCGGCGACAAGGGGAACGGAGGCGGAAACGGTGGGGGCGGGGGTGGCGGCAAGTCCGACCGGGGCGACAGGTCGGACAAGCCCGGCAAGGCGGACAAGGCCGGCAAGGTGGACAAGGCCGGAAAAGCCAAGGCCAAGGCCACCGGAAAGACCAAGCCAGCCAAGAAGACCGCTGCGAAATCCACCACCAAGAAGCCCGTGGTCGAGACCGCCGAAGGCATGCACCCCTCGGATCTGGGCAAGATGAATGGCGCGCTGAACGCCAATATCAACGCCGTTCTGGCCCACATCCGCAACGGCCAGACCGTGAATGGCCCGGTCGGGCTGATGGCCGGGCTTGCCGCCGCCGATGCCGTCGCGGCCGAAAGCCTGGCCGAACTGCGGGAACTGGAAGACCTGGCCGATGCGCATGCCGCGCTGGAAATCGGCCTGTCCGGCGCGGGCTATGCCTCGGTCCAGGACTATCTGGCCGCGAAAGAGGCCGGCACCGTGACGCCCGAGGATCAGGCGCTGATCGACGGCCTTGTCACGGATGCCGGCGGGTTGACCGAAGACGGCACCGGCCTCGCTACCACCGCCCCCACCGACGAGGACCTGGCCACCGCCTACACCGAGGCCAGCGATGGCGCGGCCGGCGTGACCGAAGCCGAAGAGGCCCTTGTTGCCGCCTGGAACAAGGACGGCGACGCGCAAGACCTGCTGGACCTGGCGCGCGAACGGTTGGCGCCCCACGCCGTCGAGATCGCCGCCGCCGTCGCCGAGACCCAGGCCGAAGACACCGAACCTGTCGAAGGCGACGCGGCCGCCGAAGCCGAAGAAGACCCGCTTCTGATCGTCGAGCCCGATCCCGCAACCGACGCCGGCTGACCGGGCGCGCATCTTCTTGCCCTTGCGGGGCTTTCCCGGTAATCGCCTGCGAAACCGGGACGGAGCCCTGCGATGCAAAAGCCGAAGAAAGTGGTGCTGGCCTATTCGGGTGGCCTTGATACCTCGATCATCCTGAAGTGGTTGCAGACCGAATACGGCTGCGAGGTCATCACCTTTACCGCCGACCTGGGCCAGGGCGAGGAACTTGAACCCGCCAAGCAGAAGGCCCTGCTGATGGGCATCAAGCCCGAGAACATCCATATCATCGACGTGCGCGAGGAATTCGTGCGCGACTTCGTCTTCCCGATGTTCCGCGCCAATGCGCTGTATGAGGGTCTGTACCTGCTGGGCACCTCGATCGCGCGCCCGCTGATCAGCCAGCATCTGGTGGACATCGCGCACAAGCACGGCGCCGATGCGGTGGCCCATGGCGCTACCGGCAAGGGCAATGACCAGGTCCGGTTCGAGCTGTCGGCCGCCGCGCTGGACCCGGCGATCCGCGTCATCGCGCCCTGGCGCCTGTGGGATCTGACCAGCCGCACCAAGCTGCTGGAATTCGCCGAGGCGAACCAGATCCCGATCGCCAAGGACAAGCGCGGCGAGGCCCCGTTCTCGGTGGACGCCAACCTGCTGCACACCTCGTCCGAGGGCCGTGTGCTGGAAAACCCGGCCGAGGAATTCCCGAACTACGTCCTGCAACGGGTCGTTCCGGTGGAAGAGGCGCCCGATACGCCGGAGATGGTGGAAATCTCCTTTGAGCGCGGCGATGCCGTCGCGATCAATGGCGAGCGGCTGTCCCCCGCAACCATCCTGACCCGCCTGAACGAACTGGGCGGCAAGCATGGCGTCGGCGTGCTGGACCTGGTGGAAAACCGCTTTGTCGGGATGAAGTCGCGCGGCGTCTACGAAACCCCCGGCGGCACCATCCTGCTTGAGGCGCACCGTGGCATCGAACAGATCACGCTGGATGCCGGCGCGGGCCACCTGAAGGATTCGATCATGCCGCGCTATGCCGAGCTGATCTACAACGGCTTCTGGTTCTCGCCCGAGCGTGAGGCGCTGCAGGCCCTGATCGACAAGACGCAGGAGCACGTCACCGGCACCGTGCGGGTCAAGCTGTACAAGGGCCGCGCCGCGACCGTCGCGCGCTGGTCGGACCATTCGCTGTACAGCGAAAAGCATGTGACCTTCGAAGAAGACGCCGGCGCCTACGACCAGAAGGACGCCGAAGGCTTCATCCGCCTGAACGCCCTGCGCCTGCGCCTGATCGCCACCCGCAACGCGCGCGTGGCGAAAAAGGGCTGATCAGCCGCCCAGGCCGTGGCGGGAAAGCTGCTCGTAATAGGGCAGCGCCGCCTCGGCCAGGGCCGCCAGATTGGCCGGCAGCCGGGGCAGATCGCCTTCGGGGTCCTCGAACCCGGTCGAAAGATGCACGGCGTTGTACCAATGCGGCGCCCAGACCCCGTCATATGGCTTCGGACCTGCCGTCCAGCGCAGCATCCGTTCGGTGAAGGGTATCCCCAGTCGTAGACACAGCGCCGACAGGGCCTGGCGCGGGTTCTCGCGGATCGTCGCGCTGTCGATCACCGGCGGCGCCGCGCCGATCATCTGCGCAACCTGATCGAACAGTTCGGCCTGCTGGACAAAGCCGATATCCAGCAGCGTCGGGCTTTCCCGCTTTTTCGCGTAAGAGGCCACCACCCGCGCCGGGTGGCGGATCAGGAAGACGTTGGTCAGGCCCTTCAGGAACCCCCGGTCGAAACCCGGGATCATGTGCAGGGTCATGTGCTTTTGGTAGAAAAGTCTCTGTGCCTGCGGAATCGGCCCCAAACAGGCCGCCGCGACCCTGGCCGGGTCGGTCTCGCCCGCGGCGATGACTTCGGCCGCCATCGGGTGCGGCAGGCTGGTCGCCGCCAGATAGGCGGCGTAGAACGGTTCGTCCCAGACGGCGCAATCCCCGCGGGCGGCAAAGGCATACATCAGCGCCGTCGACAGGTTGCGCGGCCCGGACCACATGGCAATCCTCATGCGCCAACCATCACCTTGTAGAGGCCGCGCAGCCGTTCCGTCACCGGCCCCATCGTCCCCGTGCCGATCTGCCGCCCGTCAATCATGCCGACCGGGGTTTGCGCCCCGAAGGTGCCGGTCAGGAAGGCCTCATCGGCGCCATAGGTATCGACCAGGCTGAAGTTGCGTTCAAACACCGGGATGCCGTTGGCGCGGCACAGGTCGATCACCTTTTGTCGCGTGATTCCGTTCATGCAGTAGTCGCCCGTGCTGGTCCAGACCTGGCTCTTGCGGACGATGAAGAAGTTGCAGGCGTTGGTCGTGTTCACAAAGCCATGCACGTCCAGCATCAGCGCCTCGTCCGCGCCAGCCTTTTGCGCCGCGATGCAGGCCAGGATGCAGTTCAGCTTTGAGTGACTGTTCAGCTTGGGGTCCTGCGTCATCGGCAGGCCGCGCAGGTGGGGCACGGTGGCCAACGTGATCGGGCGCGGTATCCTTGGCCGCGAATGCTCCATGATGATCACCATGGTCGGCCCTTGCTGCGACAGGCGCGGATGCTGGAACGGCCGCGTCTTGACCCCCCGCGTGACCATCAGGCGGCAATGGGCATCGGTCGTCATCCCATTGGCCTTTTGCGTCTCTGACACGGCGGAAATCACCTCTTCGCGGCTGCGCCCGATGTCCAGGTCGATGGCCTTCGCCGCCTCGAACAGGCGGTCGATGTGTTCGTCGATGAACGACCACCGGCCGTTGTACAGCCGGATGCCTTCCCACACCCCATCACCCAGCATGAAGCCGGAATCGTAGACGCTGACCGTGGCCTGAGCTTTTGGTTTCAGGACGCCGTCGACCCAGATCAGGATGTCTTCGTTGCGGGCGTCTTCCTCGGCCTGGTGGGTCGAGACATGGTCGGTCATGGCGGGCCTCTGGCTGTTTCGCCAAAGGCTAGGGCGCGGGCCGCGAAAGGGAAAGGGGCTAAGCCTGATCCCGCAGGGTGAACTGGGTCTGCGTGACCATCGCCGCCAGCTTGCCATCGCCCCGAAAGATCGAGGTCTGCACCACCATCGACTTGCGGCCGATGTGCAGCGGCACCGATTCCGCCCGCACCAGATCGCTTGCCGGGATGGCGCGAAAGAAGTTGGTCTTGCTTTCGATCGTCGTGGTGCCTTCGCCCGGCCCAAGGTTCAAAAAGGCCAGCGTGCCGCCGATATTGTCGGCCAGCCCGATCACCGCCCCGCCGTGCAGCACGCCGTTGCGGTTGATCAGCTGGGGCGAGGCCGGCATCTCTGCCACCACCTTTTCCGCCGTCGCAGAGACGATTCTCAGCCCGAGATGATGGGCAAAGGGCGGCTGGTCGCGGGCGATTTCCGGCAGCGGTTCGGTCATCAGCCGACCTTGCAGGCGGCCATGACCGCCATGTTCAGGATGTCGTTCACCGTGGCGTTGGTCGAGCAGATCTGGATCGGCTTTTTCACCCCGGTCAGGATGGGGCCGATCACCGTGGCGCCGGCCATTTCCTGCATCAGCTTGACCGAGATGCTGGCGGAATGGCGGGCCGGCACGACCAGAATGTTGGCCGGGCCGCTCAGTCGGCAGAACGGGTAATGCGCCATCTGGTCGGGGTTCAGCGCGACATCGACCGTCATTTCGCCTTCGTATTCGAAATCCACCTTCATCGCGTCCAACACGGCGGGGGCGCGGTGCATCTTGGTCGCGCGCTCGGAAACCGGGTAACCGAAGGTGGAGAAGCTGACGAAGGCCACGCGCGGGTCCAGCCCAAGGTTGCGCGCCACGCCGGCGGCGCGGATGGCGATGGTGGCCAGGTCGTTCTCGTCCGGCCATTCATGCACCAGCGTGTCGGCGATCAGGACGATGCGGCCCTTGTGCAAAAGCGCCGTGACGCCAACGGCGCCATCGGTGGCCTTGGCGTCGAAGACGGTGTTGATCAGGTTCAGCACGTGCGCCGACTTGCGCGTGGCGCCGGTGACAAGGCCGTCGCCATGGCCATGCTGCAGCATCAGAGCCGCAAAGACATGGCGGTCGCGGGCGGCCAGGCGGTGGATGTCCTGCCGGTCATGGCCCTGGCGTTGCAGGCGGCCATAGAGGAAATCCTTGTAGATATCGAGATGCCGGGTGTTGGCGGCATTGACGATTTCCAGTTCGCGCACGGCGTCGGCCAGGCCGGCGGCGTCCAGCTTTTCCTTGACGTCCTGATCCCGCCCGACGACCAGCGCCTTGCCCAGTCCGGCGCGTTGCCACGCAACGGCGGCGCGCAGCACGCGGGGGTCGTCGCCCTCGGCAAAGATCATCCGGGCCTGGGCGGCCTTGGCGCGGGCGTGGATGCCCTGGAGGATGCTGGCCGTGGGGTCCATCCGGGCCTTAAGGCTGGCCTCGTAGGATTTCATGTCGATGATCGGGCGACGGGCCACGCCGGTATCCATGCCCGCCTTGGCGACGGCGGGGGGGATGACGTAGATCAGCCGGGGGTCGAAGGGCGTGGGGATGATGTAGTCGCGCCCGAACGACAGTTTGCGGCCATAGGCCATGGCGACCTCATCCGGCACATCTTCGCGGGCGAGTTTGGCAAGGGCCCGGGCGCAGGCCAGCTTCATCTCGTCGTTGATGGCGCGGGCATGGATGTCCAGCGCGCCGCGGAAAAGATAGGGAAATCCCAGGACGTTGTTGACCTGGTTGGGGTAGTCCGACCGGCCAGTAGCGACGATGGCATCGGCCCGCACGGCGCGGGCCTCTTCCGGCGTGATTTCGGGGTCCGGGTTCGCCATGGCGAAGATGACCGGGTTTTCGGCCATGCTAGAGACCATTTCCGGCGTGACGGCCCCCTTGGCGCTGACGCCCAGGAAGACGTCGGCACCCATCATCGCCTCTTCCAGGGTGCGCAGGTCGGTCTTGGCGGCGTGGGCGGATTTCCACTGGTTCATGCCCTCGGTCCGGCCCTGATAGACAACGCCCTTGGTGTCGCACATCAGGCAGTTTTCCGGCCGGGCGCCCATGGTCTTGATCAGTTCCAGACAGGCGATTCCCGCCGCGCCGGCGCCGTTCAGGACGATCCGGCAATCCTCGATCCGCTTGCCCGACAGTTCCAGCGCGTTCATCAGCCCGGCGGCGCAGATCACCGCCGTTCCGTGCTGGTCGTCATGGAACACCGGGATGTCCATGATCTCTTTCAGGCGCGATTCGATGATGAAACACTCGGGCGCCTTGATGTCCTCAAGGTTGATGCCCCCGAACGTGGGTCCCATCAGGGAGACGGCCTTGATGATCTCGTCGGGGTCTTCGGTATCCAGCTCGATGTCGATGGCGTTGACGTCGGCAAAGCGCTTGAACAGCACCGCCTTGCCCTCCATCACCGGTTTCGAGGCCAGCGCACCCAGGTTACCCATGCCCAGGATCGCCGTGCCGTTCGAGATGACGGCGACCATGTTGCCCTTGACGGTATAGTCATAGGCGGTGGCCGGATTGTCGGCGATGGCCTGCACGGGCACGGCGACGCCGGGCGAATAGGCCAGCGACAAATCGCGCTGCGTCGCCATCGGGGTCGAGGCGACCACGTCATATTTGCCGGGGCGCGGTTCCAGGTGATAGGCAAGCGCCTCTTCGGGGGTGATTTTCGTCCGGGTCATCAGGGGGCCATCCTGTTGCAAGCCCCTGGGTGATAGACCGCCGGGGCCTTGGCTGAAAAGCCTTCATTCCGTGCTTTTCGCCGCCGGGGCCGTTTTGTAGGGTCGGCGCGACAGGGGGACGCATGACCGACGACGCCGTGACGCCGATGATGGCGCAGTATCTGGAGATCAAGCGCCAGAACGCGGGCGCGCTGCTGTTCTACCGGATGGGCGATTTCTACGAGATGTTCTTTGACGACGCGGTGGCCGCCGCCGAGGCGCTGGACATCGCGCTGACCAAGCGCGGCTTTCACCTGGGCGAGCCGATCGCGATGTGCGGCGTGCCGGTCCATGCCGCCGAAGGATACCTGCTGACGCTGATCCGCAAGGGATTTCGCGTGGCGATCGCCGAGCAGCTGGAAGACCCGGCCGAAGCCAGGAAGCGCGGGTCGAAATCGGTGGTCAAGCGGGATGTAGTGCGGCTGGTGACGCCCGGCACGCTGACCGAGGATTCGCTTCTGGAGGCCCGACGGCACAACTTTCTGTGCGCCGTGGCCGAGGTGCGCGACGACTGCGCGCTGGCCTGGGCGGATATTTCGACCGGCGAATTCCGGGTGCTGGCCTGCCCGGTCGCCCGGTTGGGGCCGGAATTCGCGCGCCTTGCCCCGCGCGAGGTTTTGGTGTCTGACCAGCGCGAGCGCGATCTGGCCGGCGTGGTGGCGGATTGCGGCGCGGCGCTGACCCCGCTGGCCCGGTCGTCCTTTGACTCGGCCGGCGCCGAGCGGCGGCTCTGTACCCTGTTCGGCGTCGAGTCGCTGGAGGGGTTTGGCAGTTTCGGCCGCGCCGAGTTGTCGGCCATGGGGGCGCTGGTCGATTACCTGGACCTGACGCAGCGCGGCAAGCTGCCTCTGTTGCGCCCTCCGGTCAAGGAAGCGCCGGGCGGCACCGTTCAGATCGATGCGGCGACCCGGCGCAACCTTGAGATCACCGCCGCATTGCAGGGCGGGCGTGAGGGGTCGCTGTTGTCGGCGGTCGATCGGACGGTGACAGCAGCGGGCGCGCGGCTGCTGGAGCGGCGGCTGTCGGCGCCGTCGCGGGATCTGTCAGTGATCCATCAGCGGCTGGATTCGGTGCGGTTTCTGCTGGAACAGAGCCGTTTGCGCCACGACCTGCGCGAGGCCTTGCGCCGCGTGCCCGACATGGATCGGGCGCTAAGCCGGCTGGCGCTGGACCGGGGGGGGCCGCGCGATCTGGCGGCGATGCGGGCGGGGCTGGAGCAGGCCGAGGCGGTGGCCGGGATGCTAGGCGATGCGCCGCCCCTGCTGGCCGAGGCCGCGCGGGCGCTGGTCGGCCATGCCGCGCTGGTCGATCTGCTGGACCGGGCGCTGGTGGCCGAACCGCCGTTGCTGACGCGGGACGGCGGCTTCATCGCGCCGGCGTTCGACCCCGAACTGGACGAAACGCGCGCCCTGCGCGACGAGGGCCGCGGCGTGATCGGGCGGATGCAGGCGGAGTATGTCCAGCTGTCGGGCGTGCAGGGCCTAAAGATCAAGCACAACAACGTGCTGGGTTACTTCATCGAGGTGACGACGACGCATGAAGACCGGCTGCGGTCGATGCCCGACCTGTTCATCCATCGCCAGACCACCGCCGGCCAGGTGCGCTTTACCACGCTGGCGTTAAGCGAGCTGGAGACCCGCATCCTGAACGCTGGCGCCCATGCGCTGGAGATCGAAAAGCGTCACTATTCCGGCCTCAGGCAGGCGGTTCTGGACTGGGCCGGGCCGATTGGCGCCGCCGCGCGCGGGCTGACCGAGGTAGACCTGGCGGCCGGTTTT
>JAGPCN010000192.1 GCA_018058035.1 Fuscovulum sp. | reverse complement strand
GGCCAGCCGCGCCGTCATCGGGCAGGCCGGGTCGATCAGTCGCGCCCAGGTGAAATCGGTGACACCTGGCGCCAGGGTCAGGCCGTAGCCATCGGTAAATCCCTGCCAGAGGCGCCGGAAATCCGTTTTATCCCCGGCAGTTGCGTCGCGAACCTGAACCATCAGGCGATCCGCGCCAGGATACGCGCCCAGGACCGGATGCCCTTGTGGAAAGACTCCAGGTCGTATTTCTCGTTCGGCGAATGGATCTGGTCGTCGTCGCGGCCAAAGCCGATCAGCATCGCGTCCATCCCCAGGATCGACTTGAAGTAGCCCGCGACCGGGATCGACCCGCCGGCGCCGACAAAGGCCGCCGGGCGTTGCCATTCCTCGGACAGCGCGGCACGGGCCGATTCGAAGGCCGGGTCGTCGATCGACATGACCGAGGCCGGCGCACCTTCGACCGCGTCATGCCATTCGATCCGGCAATCGGCGGGCATCTGCGCTTCGGCCCAGGCGCGGAAGGCGGTCAGGACCTTGACCGGGTCCTGCTGCGACACCAGGCGGAACGACACCTTGGCGTGGGCCTGCGCTGGAAGCACGGTCTTGAACCCCGCGCCGGTATAGCCGCCCCACATGCCGTTCACCTCGGCCGTGGGCCGCGACCAGATCTTTTCCAGCGGCGTCCGGTCGGCCTCGCCCGCAGGCACCGACAGGCCCACGTCGCCCAGATAGCGGGCGTGGTCGAAGGAAAGCGCCTGCCATTGGGCGCGCAGGGTATCGGGCAGTTCGGCGACATCGTCGTAAAAGCCCGGCACCGTGACGCGGCCCTGGTCGTCGTGCAGTCCCGCCAGCAGTTTCGCCAGCACATGCAGCGGGTTGCGTGCCAGCCCGCCGTACATGCCAGAATGCAGGTCGCGCGTGGCGGCGTGGACGGTGAATTCCGCTTTGGCCAGCCCGCGCAGCATGGTGGTGATCGCGGGCACGGCGCCTTCGAACAGGCCCGTGTCGCAGATCAGCGCCAGGTCGGCCGCAAGTTCGGCCTTGTTCGCCTGCAGGAACGGCACCAGCGAAGGCGAGCCGGATTCCTCCTCTCCCTCCAGAAAGATCGTCAGCTTGCCGGGCAGTTGCCCGTGGATGTGCTTCCAGGCCCGACAGGCCTCGAGGAAGGTCATCAGCTGGCCCTTGTCGTCGGACGATCCGCGGGCGCGGATCACCCGGCCTTTCGCCGTGTCCTGCACCTCGGGGTCGAACGGGTCGCGGTGCCACAGGTCCAGCGGATCGACCGGCTGCACGTCGTAGTGGCCGTAGAACAGGATGTGGCGGGCGCCGTCGCCGCCATGGGCCACCACCATCGGATGCCCGGGCGTGGCGGCGGCGCGGGCCTCGAACCCCAGCGATTGCAGGTCGGCCACCAGCCAGTCGGCGGCGCGGGCACAATCGGGCTTGAACGCCGGGTCGGTCGAGATCGAGGGGATGCGCAGCAGGTCCATCAGCCGGTCCAGCGCCTGCGGCAGCGTCTCGTCAATGCGGGCCAGCGTGGCTTCCAGCGACATCACGTTCTCCTTACCGATGCGTCGGGGCAAAGCCTATCAGGCGGCGGGGGACTGTCCAGAGCCGGACGGATGCGCTATTTGCCGCCCGTGTTTCCGGAGGACGGGCGATGCGGACGGCAATGATGGCGGGGGCTATGGTCCTTTGGGGTGGAGTGGCGGCGGCCGAGACGCCCGAGGTGAAGACCGCCGAACTGGACGGGCACATGGTGTCCTTTCACCTTTGGCCGTTCCTGACGGAGGAAGAGACCGGGACGCTGGACCTGGTGCTGGTGAACCAGGCCGCGCTGGAGCTGTTCGTTCCGCCGGGCGCCAGTGGCCATGCCGCGATGGCGGTTTCGCCCGATGACGGGTTCATCCGCGACGGCGCGCTGGTCGCCTCGGCCACCGCGATCGCGGGCATGGTCTCGGGCGAAGAGGCGGCGGCGGCGGCGCGAGAGGCCTGCGACGCGGCGCGCAAGGGGGCCAGTCCTTGCGTGGTGGTGCTGGAGGTCGCGCCAAAGTGATATCCGGGGGGCGACAATTCGCCCACCCGTTCCCTCTTGCCAGACCATGGTCGGTTGACCGAAGTCAAAGACCATCCCAGCCTGGCATGGCATGCCGACCCCGGGACAAGACGTGAGGACGCGACCCATGGACTTCGACGCCGCCCTGGACAAGGCCCTGAACCGCCTGCATGACGAAGGCCGCTATCGGACCTTCATCGACATCGAGCGGCAGAAGGGGCATTTCCCCCATGCGGTCTGGACCCGGCCCGACGGCACGCAAAAGCCGATCACGGTCTGGTGCGGCAACGATTACCTGGGGATGGGGCAGCACCCGGCCGTCATGGCCGCGATGCACGAGGCGCTGGATGCCACCGGCGCCGGTTCGGGCGGCACCCGCAACATCAGTGGCACCACGGTCTATCACAAGCGGCTTGAGGCCGAGTTGGCCGACCTGCACGGCAAAGAGGCCGCGCTGGTCTTTTCCAGTGCCTACATCGCCAACGACGCGACGCTGTCGACGCTGCGCACCATATTCCCCGGCCTGATCATCTATTCCGACGCGCTGAACCATGCCTCGATGATCGAAGGCGTGCGGCGTGGCGGCGGCGAGAAGCGGATCTTCCGCCACAACGACGTGGCGCACCTGCGTCAGCTTCTGGCGGCTGACGACCCGGCGGCGCCCAAGCTGATCGCCTTCGAATCGATCTATTCGATGGACGGCGACTTCGGCCCGATCCGGGAAATCTGCGACCTGGCGCAGGAATTCGGCGCGCTGACCTATATCGACGAAGTGCATGCCGTGGGCATGTACGGGCCGCGCGGGGCAGGGGTCGCGGAACGCGACGGCCAGATGCACCGGATCGACATCATCAACGCCACTTTGGCGAAAGCTTATGGCGTTTTCGGCGGCTACATTGCTGCAAGTGCAAAGATGGTGGACGCGGTGCGCAGCTATGCGCCGGGCTTCATCTTCACCACCTCGCTGCCGCCGGCGGTGGCGGCCGGCGCGGCGGCCAGCGTGCAGTTCCTGAAGACCGCCGAGGGCCAGAAACTGCGCGACGCGCAGCAGACCAGTGCGCGCATCCTGAAGTTGCGGCTGAAGGGGCTGGGCTTGCCGATCATCGACGAAGGGTCGCATATTGTGCCCGTGCATGTCGGCGACCCCATCCATTGCAAGATGCTGTCGGACATGCTGCTGGAACAGTATGGCATCTATGTGCAGCCGATCAACTTCCCGACCGTCCCGCGTGGCACCGAGCGGCTGCGCTTTACCCCCAGCCCGGTGCATGACCCCAAGGAGATCGACGCCGTCATCAAGGCGATGGACGCCCTCTGGCGGCACTGTGCGCTGAATCGTGCCGAGGTTTCTGCCTAGGCGGGTATCCTGCATGTGCAAAGGCGCTTGCCCTGTGCTAGCGTTCCCGCAATACGAGGGCAGCTGAGTCGTGGGGGAAGCGACTTGCTGCGATAAAAGGGCGGCCAAGGGGACAGGTCACGCATGATCGGCTGGAGGTCCAAACCTCAGGCAACGGAAGAGGAGAAACCGAAGGGTTTCGACGATTTCGAACTTCGCCTGGGCGATGTCATGCGCGGAGAGCGCGCGACGCTGGGCAAGTCCTTGCTGGACGTCCAGCGCGAGCTGAAGATCAAGGCCACCTACATCGCCGCGATCGAAAACGCCGACGTCAGCGCCTTTGAAACCCCTGGCTTCGTGGCCGGCTATGTGCGGTCCTACGCCCGCTATCTGGGCATGGAACCCGACTGGGCCTTTCAGCGCTTCTGCAAGGAAGCGAATTTCACCGTGGCGCATGGCATGTCGACCGCGGCCTCGCCGCAACGTCTGGCGCAGGCGCGGGCGCGGGCGGAATTCGCCGACCCGCTGGCCAATCCCAACGCCACCTTCGTGCCGCGCGGCGAAAGCGTGTTCAGCCGGATCGAGCCGGGCGCGGTGGGCTCGGTGGCGGTGCTGGTCGCGCTGATCGCGGCCATCGGCTATGGCGGCTGGTCGGTGCTGCGTGAGGTGCAGCGCGTGCAGCTGGCTCCGGTCGACGAGGCGCCTGTGGTGGTGGCCCAGATCGACCCGCTGGCCGATGCCGGTGTCGCGCCTTCGGCGGTGGTCGCCAGCGAACCCGCCGCCGATACGGCCGAGGGCACGGCCTCGCCCGACCTGATGGACCGGCTTTACCGGCCGCAGGCGCTGGATGTGCCGGTGCTGGTGCCGCGCGACGGCCCGATCGCGGCGATCGACCCGCGGATGCCGGCCGCGGCCGGAGCCGCGCCGCAAGCCGGCGTGGTGGCGGATGCGACGACGGGCGAAGCGCTGGCCGGCGACACCGTGCAGGTGCTGGCCGATGCCCGGCCGGGCGTCGAGGTTCTGGCGGTGCGCCCGTCCTGGGTGCGGGTCAGTTCGGCCGATGGCACGGTGCTGTTCGAAAAGATCCTGGACGCTGGCGAGCGTTATGCCGTGCCGCAGCTGGAAACCGCGGCGGTGTTCCGCACCGGCAATTCCGGCTCGGTCTATTTCGTGGTCAACGGGGTGACCTATGGCCCGGCCGCGCCGGGCGCCAATGTCGTCAAGGACGTGGCCCTGTCGGCCGAGGCGCTGACCGGGAAATTCGCCCAGGCCGACCTGACCGCCGACGAAGACCTGGCCCGGGTGATGACGGCCGATGCCTCGGCCATGGCCCCGGCAACCCCGGGCGAGGGCGCTGTCGAGGCCCCGTTGGAGTGACCTTTACGTGAAGCGCCGCAGGTCCGCGGGCGGTTGCCGCCCCGCGGGCCTTGGCCTATTCTCGGCCCCAGAGCGACGAGGCCCCCGATGACCCACAACCCGATCCGTCCCTGGCGCAATATCGACCGGCGCAAAAGCCGCCGGATCATGGTGGGACGGGTGCCGGTGGGCGGCGACGCGCCGATCTCGGTGCAGACGATGACCAACACCGACACCTCGGACGTTCGGGCGACGCTGGATCAGGTGATCCGGGCGGCGGATGTCGGGGCGGACATCGTCCGCATCTCGACCCCCGACGAATCCAGCACGCGGGCGCTGCGCGAGATCTGCCGCGAAAGCCCGGTGCCGATCGTGGCCGACATCCATTTCCACTATCGCCGCGCCATCGAGGCGGCCGAGGCGGGCGCCGCCTGCCTGCGGATCAACCCCGGCAACATCGGCGACGCGAAGCGGGTGGCCGAGGTGGTGCGCGCGGCCAAGGATCATGGCTGTTCGATCCGCATCGGGGTGAATGCCGGATCGCTGGAAAAGCACCTGCTGGACAAATACGGCGAGCCTTGCCCGGATGCCATGGTGGAAAGCGGTCTCGACCATATCAAGCTGTTGCAGGACAATGACTTTCACGAGTTCAAGATCAGCGTGAAGGCCTCGGACGTGTTCCTGGCGGCGGCGGCCTATCAGCAACTGGCGGCCGCGACCGATGCGCCGATCCACCTGGGCATCACCGAGGCCGGCGGCCTGATGTCGGGCACGGTGAAATCGGCCATCGGCCTTGGCAGCCTGCTGTGGTTCGGCATCGGCGACACGATCCGGGTTTCTCTCAGCGCCGATCCGGTCGAAGAGGTGAAGGTCGGCTACGAGATCCTGAAAAGCCTGGGCCTGCGGACACGGGGGGTGCAGATCATCAGCTGCCCGTCTTGCGCGCGGCAGGGGTTCGACGTGATCCGCACCGTCGAGGCACTGGAAAAGCGGCTGGAGCACATCCGCACGCCGATCAGCCTGTCGATCATCGGCTGCGTGGTGAACGGCCCCGGCGAGGCGCTGATGACCGACATCGGCTTCACCGGCGGCGGCGCGGGCAAGGGCATGGTCTATGTGGCCGGCCGGCAGGACCACACGATGACCAACGAGCGGATGATCGACCACATCGTGGAACTGGTCGAGGCGAAGGCGGCGGAACTGGACGCGGCCGAGCGCGCGGCCGCGGAGTAAGCCGGAATTCGTGCGAATTCCGTCGAAAATCGTGCGATTTTCGGCCCCTTACCCGTCCTGGCGCTGGCCGTCGACGATCTGGCGCATGCCGTCCAGGGGCACATAGCCGCGCACCATGGTCTTTTCCATCACGAAGGTGGGCGTGCCGTTGATTTCAAGCGTGGTGGCCAGTTCGTGGTTGGCGGTGATCACCGCCTTGACCTCGTCCGAGCCCATCTTGCCCGTGACCGCCGCCGGGTCGTGGCCCAGCTCTTGCGCCAGCCGTGACAGGCTGTCCATCGTGGCCTCGCCGCGCAGCGCGATCAGGGCGTCGTGCGCCGTCTTGTAGGCCGCGTCGCCATACAGCAGCCGCACGGCGATGGCGAATTGCGACGACAGCAGCGATTCCTCGCCCAGGATCGGGAATTCCTTCAGCACGAAGCGGATGTTGCCGTCGGTCTTCACCAGTTCCTCGACCTCTTGATAGGCCTTGCGGCAATAGCCGCAGCGGTAGTCCATGAACTCGACCAGGGTGATGTCGCCCTCGGGGTTGCCGCCCACCCAGTCGGCCTCGCTCTGGAAGATCGCCGCGCCGTGTTCGGCCAGCAGTTGCAGGTCGCGGTCGGCGGCGGCGGCGTCTTCGCGCAGTTGCAGTTCGGTCATCGCCTCGACGATCACCTCGGGGTTTTCCAGCAGATAGGCGCGCACTTCCTCGCGGAAGGCGGCGCGTTCCTCGTCGGTCATGTCGCCCAGGCCGCCGGCCAGCGCGGGGGTGGCAGAGAGCATGAGGGCGGCGGCGAGGGCAAGGCGCATGGGGCTTCCTTTGCGGTTGACCTGCCCCCGAAGTAGAAGGCAGTGAAGTTGCGGGACCTTAAGGGGCGGACCGGGATGAGTGCAAGTCGGGGATCACGAAGGGGCGATGTCGATCCCTTCATTGTGATGGATGTGATGGAGCGCGCCCGCGCGGCCGAAGCCGCAGGCCGGCGGATCATCCACATGGAGGTCGGCCAGCCCGGAACGCCGGCGCCCGCCGGTGCGCTGGCGGCGTTGCGCCGCGCATTGGACGGCCCGCTGGGCTATACCGTCGCCCTTGGACTGCCCGAATTGCGGGCCGGGATCGCGGGCCTTTACCGGCGCTGGTACGGGGTGGACCTGGACCCGGCGCGCGTGGTGGTGACGACGGGGTCGTCCTCGGCCTTCATCCTGGCCTTCACGGCGCTGTTCGATGCCGGCGACCGGGTCGCCTTGGGCGAGCCGGGTTACCCCAGCTATCGCCAGATCCTGCGCGCGCTGTCGTTGCAGCCGGTCGGCGTGCCGGCGCGAATGGAGAACCGGCTTCAGCCGGTGGTCGAGGACCTCGACGGGCTGGACGTGGCGGGGCTGATCGTCGCCAGCCCCGGCAACCCCACCGGCACCATGCTGGACCGCGCAGCCCTGGCGCGGCTGGCGGCCTGGGCCGAGGCGCGCGGAGCGGCGCTGGTCTCGGATGAAATCTACCACGGCCTGCACTATGGCGACCGCGCCGTCAGCGCGCTGGAGATCACCGACAAGGCCTGGGTCATCAACAGTTTCTCCAAGTATTTCAGCATGACGGGCTGGCGGATCGGCTGGATGGTGGTGCCCGAGGACCAGGTCCGCCGGGTCGAGCGGCTGGCGCAGAACCTGTTCATCTGCCCGCCGCACGCCAGCCAGGTCGCCGCCCTGGCCGCGCTGGACTGCACGGCCGAACTGGAGGCGAACCGCAAGGTCTATGCCGAGAACCGCCGCCTGATGCTGGAGGGGCTGCCGAAGGCGGGTTTTGCCACGCTGGCCCCGCCCGACGGGGCCTTCTACATCTATGCCGACGTGGGCGGGCTGACCGACGATTCCCTGCGGCTGGCGGGCGAAATCCTGGACGGGGCAGGGGTTGCGGTGACGCCGGGGATCGACTTCGACCCCGTGCGCGGGCGGCGCTGGATGCGGTTCTCCTATGCCCGTGCCACCGCCGACATCGCCGAGGGGCTGGACCGGCTGGCGGCCTTCATGGCGGCAAGGTGAATTTACTTTTGCCGGGCCCGGCCCGATACTTGCCGCAAAACGATACGGGCGGGGCGATGCGGGCGGTTCTGGCGGCAATCTGTCTTTGGGCGGCTATGGCGCTTGGGGCGCTGGCCGACGACCTGTCTGCGCTGGCCCGGCTGCGCGCCGAAGACAGCCGGATTGCGGCTGCCGAAGGCGGCGGGCTGGCGATCGACCTGGCGATCAGCCAGCCGGTGCCCTGGCGGGTGCGCCTGCTGGATCAGCCGCCGCGTCTGGTGCTGGATGTGCGCGAGGTGGACTGGACCGGGATCGAGACGCTGGCGCTGCCCGCCGCGGTGCGGGCGGTACGCGCCGGCGTGTTCCGGGCGGGCTGGTCGCGGCTGGTGCTGGAACTGGCGGGCCCGCAGGCGGTGACGCTGTCGGAAATGGCGACCACGGGCGACACGGCGGCGATCCGCCTGCGCCTGGCCCCCGCCTCGGCGCAGGATTTCGCCGACGCCGCCGCGCGTCCCGAACCGCCGGACTGGACGCTGCCCGACCCCACCGCGCTGCCGGTGCTGCCCGAAGGCTCGGGCGCGGTGGTGGTGGTGCTGGATCCGGGGCG
>JAGPCN010000191.1 GCA_018058035.1 Fuscovulum sp. | reverse complement strand
GCCGCGGCCTGGTTCGCCGCGCGCGCCGCCGGCACGCCCTTGCCGGTCGGTCGTGCCGACCCGCCGTTGCGTCCGGCGCGGCCTGAGGCCCCCGTGCTGCTGGCGCCCAGGGATGTGCCGCGCCGCCGCCCAGGCACCCTGGCCGGGCGGATAGCGCTGTTGCATGCCGTGGCGCATATCGAGTTGAACGCGGTGGACCTGCACTGGGACATCCTGGCCCGGTTTGCCGACCATCCGATGCCCCTGGGGTTCTATGATGACTGGGTCAAGGCCGCCGACGAAGAAGCCAAGCATTTCAACCTGATCTGCGACGTTCTTGAAGCGATGGGCAGCCATTATGGCGCGCTTCCTGCGCATGCCGGAATGTGGCGCGCGGCCGAGGATACCGCGGGCGACCTCAAGGGCCGGCTGGCGGTGGTGCCGATGGTGCTGGAGGCGCGCGGCCTGGACGTGACGCCGGGCATGATCGACATCTTCCGCAAGGCCCCCGACCCGGCCGCCGTGGCGGCGCTGGAGGTGATCTACGCCGAGGAGGTGGGCCATGTCGCCTATGGCTCGAAATGGTTCAACTGGCTCTGCGGCCGCGACGGCGAGGACCCGAAGGAGGTGTTCCACGCCCTGGTCCGGCACTATTTCCATGGCGCGCTGAAGCCGCCGTTCAACGAGGAAAAGCGCGCCGAGGCCGGCTTGCCGCCCGATTTCTACTGGCCGCTCGCCGAAGGCGGCGGGGCGGCGGCGGCAGAGGCGGCGCTGCTGGCGGATCGGCGGTAATCCGCCGACCCTGCCCGCGATTGCGGCGGCCCTCCCCCGGCCCGGCCCAAAAATGTTGCGACCCTGAAACGCCTTGGCTAAGCAGTGACAGCCCTTACGGGCTGCGCCGCTGTGGCCGGCAGACCCCTGAACGCATCGGATCGGACAGACACAACGTGCTCACACGCATCGCCTTCCGGATCAACACGCATCTTGAACGCCTGTTTCCGGAACAACGGCTTTTCCTGAAGTCGGACGAGGCCACCCGCTTCATCCGCCTGCGCCCCGCCACCCAGGCAATCGCGCTGGCGGTCGGCACGCTGGGCCTGGCCTGGACCATCGTCGCCACCGCCATCATCATGATGGACACCATCGGCGCGGGGTCTGCGCGCGAACAGTCGGCCCGCCAGCGCAGCCTGTTCGAGGAACGGCTGACGGTGATCTCGTCCGACCGCGACCGCCGCGCAGAAGAAGCGGTGCGGGCACAGGAACGCTTCAACGTGGCCCTCGCCCAGGTCAGCGAGATGCAGGAAAAGCTCCTGGCCTCGGAAGACCGCCGGCGCGAGTTGGAAACCGGCGTCGATGTGATCCAGGCCACGCTGCGCCGCACCATCCAGGAACGCGACGAGGCCCGGGCCGAACTGGACCGCATGAAGCTGGCGCTGAACGAACAGGGCGGCAGCACCGAGATGGGCCGCATCCGCGACACCGCCGCCACGCTGGATTACCTGACCACCGCGCTTGGCGACACCGCCCGCGAACGCGACGACCAGGAATCCGAGACCCTGGCCGCCCGCGACCAGATCGCCGCGCTGGAACTGGAACAGGCCGCGCTACAGGCCCGAAACGACGCCATCTTCGCCAAGCTGGAAGAGGCGGTGACCGTGTCGATGGAGCCGCTGGACAAGATGTTCCGCTCGGCCGGGCTGGACCCCGACGACCTGATCTCGGCCGTCCGCAAGGGCTATTCCGGCCAGGGCGGCCCGCTGGCGCCGATCTCGGTTTCCACCTCGGGCGGGGCGCTGACCGGCGACGAGTTGCGCGCCAACGCGGTGCTGAAGGAACTGGAGGAGATGAACCTCTACCGGATGGCCGCCTTCCGCGTGCCGCTGGGGATGCCGGTCCAGTCCTCGGTCCGCTTCACCTCGGATTTCGGAGGCCGCAACGATCCGCTGGGCCGCGGCTTCCGCATGCACGAAGGCCAGGACCTGGCCGGCGACTACGGCACCGCGATCTTCGCCACCGCTGACGGCGTTGTGACCTATGCCGGATGGGAAAGCGGCTATGGTCGCCTGATCAAGGTCCAGCACGCCTTCGGCATCGAAACCCGCTATGCCCACCTGTCGCAGATCCGGGTCGAGGTCGGCCAAAGGGTCTCGCGCGGGGACCGGATCGGTGATATGGGCAACTCAGGCCGGTCAACCGGCACTCACCTCCACTACGAAGTCAGGATCGGCGGCGGGGCCGTCAACCCGATGAAGTTCATAAAGGCAGCCAGCGATGTTTTCTAAGAGCCGCATCAACGAGCCGGGTCCGAAGGCCGAGGCCGAGAAACCCAAAGCCCCGGAGGCCCCGATGACCAAACCCAGCATGGATTTCACCCCCTCGACGCCCAAGGGCAAGGCCGTGACCTCGGTCCTGTCGTCGGACCTGACGGTGGTCGGAAACCTGCGCACCACCGGCGACATCCAGGTCGAAGGCACGGTCGAGGGCGACATCCGCGCCCATCTGCTGACGGTGGGCGAAAGCGCCACCATCCGCGGCGAGATCGTCGCCGATGACATCGTCGTCAATGGCCGGGTGATCGGTCGCGTTCGCGGTCTGAAGGTGCGGCTGACTGCCACCGCGCGGGTGGAAGGCGACATCATCCACAAGACCATCGCCATCGAGTCGGGCGCACATTTCGAAGGCTCGGTGCAACGCCAGGAAGATCCGCTGGCCGCCGGCCGCGTCACCGCCGCGACCCTGCCGCCGATGCGGGCCGCCGCTGCCGCCGATCCGGCCGCCGACACCGCCGCCGGCGCCTGATCCGGCCATCAACGACATGCGCGGCGCGTCCCGGGGCCCGGGGCGCGCCGCTTGCATTCCGGGCCGCTACTCCAGCGCGCGGCGATAGAGGTGCCAGGTCGCATGGCCGAACAGCGGCAGCACGACGAACAGGCCCAGAAAGCCCGTCACCATCCCCGCGAACAGCCCCGCCGCGATCAGCACCGCCCAGACCAGCATCACCCCCGGGTTCAGGGTGACCAACGTCCAGCTGGCGATCATCGCGGTGATGAAATCGACATCGCGGTCCATCAGCAGGGGCAGGCTGACCACCGTCAGCGCGAACAGCACCGCGGCAAAGACCGCGCCGGCGGCGGTGCCCACGGCCAGCATCGCCATCCCCTCGGGCGTCAGGAAGACCTGCAGGCTGGACGAGATGTTGGTCAGCGTCGCATTGCCCAGGAACAGCGCAAAGATCATGTGCGCCAGAAAGTTCCAGAACAGGAAGAACACCACGATGATCGCCGCCATGGTCGGGATCTGGCGATCCTTCTGCCGCGCCACGGCGCCCAGCACGCCGCCCCAGTCCAGCGGCTCGCCGACCTCAAGCCGGCGCGAGACCTCGTAGAAGCCGCAGGCGATGAAGGGCCCCAGGATCGGGAACCCGGCGCCGGCGATGATCGTCCACCAGATCTGCCCCTCGGTGGTCGAGGCCCACCAGATCAGCCAGCCGCCCAGCACATAGACCAGCGCGAAGAACAGGCCATAGGCCGGGGCGCGGCGGAGATCGCTCCAGCCTGCCGCCAGTGCGGCCCGCAGGTCCGACAGGTCCAGTTCCAGCAACTCGGGCATCGGACGGCTGTCCGCCACGTCCTCGACCATCGCAATCCTCCCTCTCTCCGGAGGAAAGGCTATGCGCAGGACCCGTGTTTTCCAACCGGGTTTTTCCGGCCCGTCCGGGGCCCCGAATTTTCGTCGAAAATTCGCGCACCCGGCCAGGCGGCGCCGGTCTCAGGCCTCGGCCGCCTCGGCGCGGCTCTTGCCCGCCACGTCCAGCGCCAGCGTGGCCGCCATGAAGCCGTCCAGGTCGCCGTCCAGCACGCCTTGGGTGTCGCTGGTCTCGTGGTTGGTGCGCAGGTCCTTCACCATCTGGTAGGGCTGCAGCACATAGCTGCGGATCTGGTTGCCCCAGCCGGCGTCGCCCTTGTTTTCATGCGCCTCGTTGATCGCGGCGGAGCGCTTGTCCAGCTCCATCTGGTAAAGCCGGGCCTTCAGCGCGGTCATCGCGATGTCGCGGTTCTGGTGCTGCGACTTCAGAGAACTGGTCACCACGATCCCGGTCGGGAAGTGGGTGATCCGCACCGCCGAGTCGGTCTTGTTGACGTGCTGGCCGCCCGCACCCGACGACCGGAAAGTATCGATGCGGATATCCTTGTCATGGACTTCGATGTCGATGTTGTCGTCGACCACCGGATAGACCCAGACGCTGGCGAACGAGGTCTGCCGCTTGTCGCCCGATCCGAAGGGGCTGATCCGCACCAGCCGGTGCACGCCGCTTTCGGTCTTCAGCCAGCCATAGGCGTTGTGGCCGGAAATCTTGTAGGCGACCGACTTGATCCCGGCCTCCTGGCCCGCCTCTTCCGACAGCATTTCCACCGTGAAGCCGCGCCGTTCGGCCCAGCGGGTGTACATCCGCGCCAGCATCTCGGCCCAGTCCTGGCTTTCGGTGCCGCCGGCGCCGGCGTTGATCTCCAGGAAGGTGTCGTTGGCATCGGCCTCGCCGTTCAGAAGCGCCTCAAGCTCTTTCTGGGCCGCCACCTCGACCAGCGCCTTCAGCGCTGCCTCGGCCTCGGCGACGATGCTGTCCTCGCCCTCGGCCTCGCCCAGTTCGATCAGGCCGATGTTGTCCTCCAGCCCGCCTTCGATCAGCTTGTAGCCGTTCACCGAATCCATCAGCGCCTGCCGTTCGCGCATCAGTTTCTGCGCGCGGGCGGGGTCGTTCCACAGGTCGGGCTGTTCGATCAGCGCGTTGAATTCTTCCAGCCGGTGCGGGGCGGTTTCCCAATCCATCCGCTGGGCCAGCAGGTTCAGCGACTTGCGGATCGCATCGACATGAGCTTGCGTCTCGGCGCGCATTCGGTCCGTCTTTCCCTTGGTCCTTGCCGCCTGATAGCGCCCCGCCCGCGCCCCGGCAAGGGCGCGGTCCGGTTCGGCCTGCGGCGTGTCAGTAAAGCCCGCCGGACGAGACCGTTCCGAAATCGGCCTTGCCCGGAATCACCTTGGTTTCCCCGGTCGCGGTGGTCACGGTAGACCCCGTGTCGGTATCGGTCTCGCCATAGGCGAACAGCGGCAGGTTCTGGCCCATCTCGAAGCCGCCGTCGACCAGCGCGCCCAGGCCAAAGATCGGCTCTTCGCCCTCGCGGAAGTATTCGGCCACCACGTTGTCGCCGCTGGCCCCGTCGGGCAGCTTGGCGCCGGTAAAGCGGTCGATGTTCACGAAATAGCCGCCCGGCGGAACCTTGAACTTGGTGCCGCCGTATTTCTTGATCGCGACCTTCATGAAGCTTTCGAACACCGGGCCGCAGAAGCCGCCGCCCGAGACGTTGCCCAGCGATTTCGGGTTGTCGTAGCCGATGTAGCAGCCCGCGACCACGGTCGAGGTGAAGCCGATGAACCACACGTCCTTGGCGTCGTTGGTGGTGCCGGTCTTGCCCGCCACCGGCACCGGCAGGTTGATGCCGCGCGCGGTGCCGCGCAGGATCACGCCTTCCATCATCGAGGTCAGCTGATAGGCAGTGATCGCGTCCATCACCCGCTCGCGGTCCGAGGTGATGGTGATGCCGGCGCCACCGGGCAGCGTCGGGTCGGCGCAGTCGGCGCAGACCCGCTTGTCGTGGCGATAGACGGTGCGGCCATAGCGGTCCTGCACCCGGTCGACCAGCGTGGGTTCCACCCGCTCGCCGCCGTTGGCGAACATCGCGTAGGCCGCAACCATCTGGTAGAGCGTGGTTTCCTGCGCGCCAAGGGCATTGGCCAGGTAGGGGTTCATACGGTCGTAGACGCCAAAACGCTCGGCATAGCCGGCCACCGTCTGCATGCCGATTTCCTCGGCAATGCGGATGGTCATCAGGTTCCGGCTCTGCTCGACCCCGGTGCGCATCGGCGTCGGGCCATAGTATTTGCCGCTGGCGTTCTTGGGCGTCCACAGGCCCTGGGGCGTGTCCACCTCGATCGGGGCGTCGACGATGATCGTGGCGGGGGTGAAGCCACTGTCCAGCGCCGCCGCATAGACGAAGGGCTTGAAACTGGAGCCGGGCTGGCGCTTGGCCAGCGTGGCGCGGTTGAAGACCGACTCCTGGTAGCTGAAGCCGCCCTGCATCGCCAGCACGCGGCCGGTGTTCACGTCCATCGCCATGAAGGCGCCCTGCACTTCGGGCACCTGGCGCAGCGTCCAGCGGATGAAGCTGCCGTCCTCGTCGCGGATCATCCGGCGCACATGCACCACGTCGCCGGGCTTGAAGTTGTCGGCAAAGCTGCCCTTGATCCAGTCGATGTCGTCACGCGGCACCACCTGCGGTTCGGCCTCGGTGGCCGCGACGCCCTCGATGCCGATCCGCATCTCGCGCTCGCCGATCTCCAGCACCACGGCCGGATACCAGCCCTCGATGTCGCGCGGAATCTCGACCGCGGCCAGCGCCTCGCGCCAGGCTTGTTCGGAGGCCAGCAGGCCCGGGTCGATGGTCTTGCCGGTGCCGCGCCAGCGGCCCAGGCCGCGGTCGTATTTCTCCAGCGCGATGCGCAGCGACTTTTCGGCCTGGCGCTGCAATTCCGGGTCGATGGTGGCGCGGATCGTCAGGCCACCGTTGAAGAATTCTTCCTCGCCAAAGTTCTTCGACAGCTGGCGGGCGATTTCCTCGGTGAAATAGCTGCGGGACGGCAGCGCCTCGCGGTAGCTGGGATAGTCGCCGGCCATCACCGTCAGCAGCGGCAGCGCCTTTTCGGCCTCATAGGTGGCCTGGTCGATATAGCCGTTCTGCCGCATCTCGTTCAGCACATAGTTGCGCCGCTCCACCGCGCGGTCGTATTCCTGCACCGGCCGCAGGCCCTTGCCGGGCGACTTCGGCAGCGCCGCCAGATAGGCCGCCTCGCCCGGGGTCAGCTGGTCCAGCGTCTTGTTAAAGTAGGTCTGCGCCGCCGCCGCCACGCCAAAGCTGCGATAGCCGAGGTCGATCTGGTTCATGTAGATTTCCAGGATCCGGTCCTTGGACATCGTCTCTTCCAGACGGGTCGCCAGGATGATCTCCTTGATCTTCCGTTCGATCCCCTTGGCGCCCTGGCGGGTGCCGTCCAGCAGCATGTTCTTGGCCACCTGCTGGGTGATGGTCGAGGCGCCGCGCAGGTCTTCGCCGCCACTTTGCACCGCGTCGATCAGCGCCGCGATCATCCCGCGGGCGTCATAGCCGGAATGGCTGTAAAAGTTCTTGTCCTCGGCCGAGATGAAGGCGTTCTTGACCAGCGCCGGGATGTCTTCGGCCGGCACGAACAGCCGCCGCTCGCGGGCGAATTCGTCCAGGATGCGCCCCTCGCCCGAATAGATCCGGCTGATCGTGGGCGGCGTGTATTGCGCCAGGCTTTCATGGCTGGGCAGGTCGCGCGAATACATCCAGAAGATCGCGCCGACGGTGAGCGCGCCGAACAGCGCCCCCAGCGTGACCATGGTAAAGATGGCCCCGAAGAAAGAGCCGATGAATCGAACCACGCGCACCCCCTGGTTTCGCGCCTTCCCTATAGCAGAGGCCCGCCGCCGTCAAAAGGCCGGCCCCCCTGACCCCGCGGCCTTTCGCCAAGCCGCCTCAGCCCTCTTTCTTGCGCAGGTCGCGGATCGCCGCGTCCTGGTCGGCCCAGACCGCCAGCCCCTCGACCAGCGCCGCCGCCATCCTTGCCCGCCAGTCGGCGTCGGACAGCCGCTTCAGGTCGCGGGCCGAGGACAGGAACCCCACCTCCAGCAGGACCGAGGGGATATCGGGCGATTTCAGCACCGAAAACCCGCCCTCCTGATGCGGATGGCGGTGCATCTTCAGCTCGGCTCCGCGGATCGCCGCCACCAGCGCCTCGGCCAGACGCTGGGTGCGCGGCGCGGTCTCGGTTCGCGCCATGTCCATCAGCACGGTCACCACCAGGTCGTCCTGCGCGCTGAGGTCCAGGCCCGCCAGCAGGTCGTCGCGGTCGTGGCGTTCGGCCAGCGCCTGCGCCGCCTCGTCAGTGGCCTCGTCGGACAGGGTGTAGACCGTGGCGCCCTGCGCCTCGCCCTCGGCCAGGGCATCGGCATGCAGCGACAGGAAAACGGTCGCCCCCGCCGCGCGCGCCAGCGACATCCGCGTCTCCAGCGGCACGAAGACATCGTCGTCGCGCGTCATCACCACCTTGAAGCGGCCGTCGCGCAGCAGCGCCTCCTTCAGCTCGCGCGCGAAGGTCAGCATCAGTTTCGCCTCGGTCTGGCCATCGCGTTCGGCGCCGGGGTCGATACCGCCATGCCCAGGGTCCAGCACCACCACCACCGCGCCCGAGCCTTCGGGCAGCACCGGCAGCGCGGTGGGGTCGGGCAGCGTCCAGTCCGGCGGTTCGGGGCGCGCGGCGGCGGCGGCGAAATCCTGCGCCGTGGCGGGGGCCAGGCGCAGGCGGATCGCCGCCGTGTCGCCCGTGGTCGCCATTTCCGACAGCGTCACCGCCTGCGGCCCAGCCAGTTCCAGCACCAGCCGCGACCAGCCCGCGCGGAACACGCCGGCGCGTACCGCCCGCACCGCGGCGGGCAGCGCCAGCGTCTCGATCCCGGT
>JAGPCN010000190.1 GCA_018058035.1 Fuscovulum sp. | reverse complement strand
GACGAACCCGCGCACCGGCGACCGCAGGATCGTGCCGCAGGGCATCGACCCCGGCTGGGAACGCAACCCCGGAAAGCTGCGGCTGCAGGCGGTGGAAGGAATGCTCAAGGACCGGCTGGCGGCGGCACCCGAGCCGGTACGCCGCGCGGCCCTGAAAGACATCGCCAGCAGCTGGCGCCTTCATCGGATGGCAACCGAACCCGATGCGGTCGGCAATGTCCCGGTCGCGATCCTGCCGCCCGCCCTGGCGGAAGCGGCCGGCACGGATATCCGCATTGTCGAGTTCTCGGACATCACGCGCCGCCATGTGTTCACGGCAGAGAAAAACCGTCGTGTCGATGACCTGCGCTGGCTGGCCTATCTTGATACCGCCGAGCGTGTGGCGCTGCAGCAGCGCGAGGGTCAGAATGCGCGGCTGATCTTCGATCTTGCCGCGGCCGCCAATCCGGGTTCGAACGACCCCTATGAGCGGTGGCCCCTGCGCGTGATCCTGGTGGTCAAGGCAGCCGGTGTCTTCGTCGATACGATGCACCGCACGACGGAGCGGCGATGGAACACGCTGAAGAAATCAGCGGCGACGAAGGTTCTGAGGGAGTGACGCGAGCCCGGGGGGACGGGCCTTCCCCCGCGGTCTGTGCCGGTGGACCATGGCTCGGGCTCGCCTCGTGAATATAGGCGTTTCGACCGCCGAATGCAACGCCGCCCCCCGGGTGCCCTCGCAATAGGGGCGTAGCGCGCCGTTAAACGGTCCTTTAATACCCTTGCGCGGATTGCGGGGGTCGGACTACCCTCAGGACGAAGACGCGCCCCAGCGGCCCGCTCTCGCGCGCCTATCCCACCGAATGGTTTCAAGGGCGATCGGCCCGGCGGCGCTGGATAGTGTCCGGCCATGACCAGACGCGCCCCTCTCCAGGCCCTTGCCTTCAACTTCGAAGGTGCCGCCGCACCCGACTGGGTTCAGCTGACCCCGGCCGGGCCGCGCGTGATCGGGCGGGATGGGCGCTGGTGGAACCTGACCGACCCCGCCACCGTGGCGGCCCGGTTCGATCCGACCAAAGAGCCGCAGATCGACATCGAGCATGCATCCGAGATCAAGGCGCCGATGGGTGAACCCGCCCCGGCTGTCGGCTGGATCAAGGCGATCGAGGTCCGGGATGGCGCGCTTTGGGGACGGGTCGAATGGACGCCCGCGGGCGCCGAACTGGTCTCGACCCGCGCCTACCGCTACCTCTCTCCCGTCTTCACCTTCGACTACCAGACCAGCGAGATCGGCCGCATCGTCAGTGCCGGCCTGACCAACACCCCCAACCTTGAAATGGCGGCACTGAACACCGCCGAGGAGACCCCCATGGATCGAGCCGTGCTCGAAGCCCTTGGCCTGCCCGCGGCTGCGACCGCGGTCGAGGCCGTCGTGGCGATCAATGCCCTGCGCTCCGAGCGGGATACCGCCCGCAACGCCGCGCAGACCCCGGACCCCGCCCGCTTCGTGCCGGCCGCCGATCACCAGCTGGCGCTGAACCGGATCGCGAGCTTCGAGGCCGCCGAGACCACCCGCCGCGAGGCCGACATCGCCGCGGCCATCGATGGTGCGATCGCCGCCGGCAAGATCGCGCCGGCGTCGAGGGACTTCCACCTGGCGGCCTGCCGGGCCGAAGGCGGGCTGGATCGCTTCAAGTCCTACATCGGCGCCGCGCCGGTGATCGCCCCCGCCTCGGGCCTGCAGGCCCGCTCGGCTGCCGAGACGCAGCCCGAAGCCCTTACCGCCGACGAGCTGGCCGTGTGCCGCATGTTCGGCACCGACCCCACCACCTTCGCCGCCGCGAAGAAGAAGGAGCAGTAACCCATGGCGCTGATCACTTCCGGAACCCTGGCAGCCCTGCGGACCGAAGTCCGCCGCCAGTTCGCCGATGCCTATGCGGGCATGCAGCCCCAGACCTTCTGGAACACCGTCGCAATGCTGGTGCCGTCGAGCACCGCGTCGAACACCTATGACTGGCTGGGAGACTTCCCCGACCTGCGCGAGTGGATCGGCGACCGTGTCGTGAAGGACATCAAGGAAAACGCCTACCAGATCACCAACCGGCTCTATGAAGGGACGGTGGGCATCGCCCGCACCGCCATCGAGGACGACAGCATCGGCACCGTGGGCGCGCGCATCCGCAACATCGCCCAGGCCGCCGCCCGTCACCCCGACAAGCTGGTCGCCGACCTGGTCAAGAACGGCCATACGTCGCTTTGCTACGACGGCCAGTACTTCTTCGACGTCGATCACCCGGTGGCCGCCAACACGGATGGCACGGGCGCCGTGACCTCGGTCTCGAACGCGCAGGCCGGCGCCGGGGTGCCCTGGTACCTGCTGGACTGTTCGTCCGAGATCAAGCCGTTCATCTTCCAGGAGCGGACGAAGCCCGAGTTCGACACCATGGAAGGCACCCGCGACAGCGACACGGTCTTCATCAAGGACCAGTACCTCTACGGCATCCGCTATCGCTGCAACGCGGGCTATGGGTTCTGGCAGAAGGCCTACCGCAGCCAGGCCGCCCTGACCGGCGACAACCTGGACGCCGCGATCGCCGCGATGATGTCGTTCAAGGGCGACGGCGGCAAGCCGCTGGGCATCACGCCGACGCATCTGCTTGTCCCGCCCGCGCACCGGGCCGCGGCGAACAAGGCGGTCAAGGTGATGCTGGGCGACGGCGGCGCCTCGAACGCCAACTACCAGGCGGTCGAAGTGATCGTCACCCCCTGGCTTGCCTGATCGGAGGACGCGCAATGGCCAAACTTGTTCTGATCAAGGCCGCCGCAGGCTGCGTGAACGGCAGCTTCCGCCGCCTCGGCCGCACCTTCACCACCGAGGGCAGCATCGTCGATGCCGCCGACTTCAGCGAAGAGGAATGGCAGGTGCTGGTCAACGAGCGGATGCTGCACCTTGGCCCCGCGCCGGAAGAGGCGGCCCCGCCCGCGCCCGATCAGGGCGCCCTGCGCGATGCCATCCGCGCGGCCATCGCCCAGCTCGAGCCCGCCGACTTCGGCTCGGACGGGGCGCCGAAGCTGGCGGCCGTGAAGAAGGCCGCAGGCTCCAGCGCCATCACGTCGGCGCTGCTGGCCGAGGTCTGGGCGGAAGTGAAGCCCGCCGCCTGAATGCCAGTGCCGCTTCAGCGGCCCATGCCCCGCCCCCGGCCTTCCTCCTCTCGGCCGGGGGCGACGTTCGATCCCCGCTCCCGCAACCAGATCGAAGGGGAAGCTGCCGCGCCCCGACCATGAACAGCGACTGCGGTCCGAGGACCAGGGTCGCCCGGCAGACAGGAGGGTGGAAGACCTCCGTCCGTTTCGCCCCCTGGGCACCGAAGCAGCGGGAACACGTCCTTTCCCCAGCGTGAGCCGCAAGGCAAGCAACAGCGCGAAACACGGGGCGTGACGGCGGGGAGAGACCCGCACCCTTTGCGGGGTAGCGCAGCGGTAGAGCACCGGCCTCATAAGCCGGAGGTCGCCGGTTCAAGTCCGGCTCCCGCAACCACAGGAAATCCGAGGCCCTGATGCCCTACGCCACCCTTGCCGACATCACCGCCCTCTACGGCCAGAACGCCCTGGTCGTGGCCGACCATGACCGCGACGGCGCGCCCGACGAGGCGGCCGTGGCGCGGGCGCTGGTGGCGGCGACGGGCGAGATCGACACCTACCTTGCCGCCCGCTACAGCCTGCCCCTGCACGAGACGCCCGCCTTCCTGACCCAGCTGGCCGTGGACATCGCGCTTTACCGGCTGGCACTGGCCGCCGACGTTGCGACCACCGAACACCGCACCCGCTATGAAGATGCTCTCGGCCATCTGAAGCTGATCGGCGCGGGCAAGGCGGGGCTGGTCTTCACCACGCCCGCGCCCGCGCCGCCTGAGGAAACCCCCGATCCCTTCGCCCGCCCGCAGCCCATCGTCCAGGGCGGCCCGGCGAAGATCTTCAGCCGCGACCAGATGCGGGATCTCTGACATGGCGGGCGTCACCCATACCCTCGTGGTCGAAAGCCTGGAGGCGCAGCGCGCGCTGGGCCGGCTGTCGCACGATCTGCTGGCGCAGCTGGCCTACGAGATCGGCGGTCTCGTCGAGGAACAGACCCGCCGCCGGATCGACAGCGAGAAGACGGCACCCGACGGCACCCCCTGGGCGCCCTGGTCGGCGCGGCATGCCGCGCGCATCGCCCGCCGCAACCGCGTCAGCGCGCGATCCCTGCTGGTCGGACAGGGCCACCTGCTGGAAGCCAACCAGCAATATCCCGGCGGCCAGGACGTGATCGTCGGCAACAATCTGGAGTACGGGGCAGTCCACCAGTTCGGCTCGGCGGACGGCGGGGGCATTCCGGCCCGGCCCTATCTGGGCCTGTCGATCGAGAACGCGGCCGAGATCGAGGAGCTGGTGGTGGATCGTCTTGCGGAGCTTGTCCGATGACCGCCCTGGCGCTGGCCGAGCTTCCGGCGATCATCGCCCTTCAGGTGCGCGGGGTCCTGCCAGAGCTGGCGACCTGCAAGGCGATCGCGGGGCGTCTGGACCTGGCCGAAGTCCAGCGCAGCGCCTTTGCCACCCCGGCCGTGCTGATCAGCCGCATCCGCCTGGACCAGGGCACCGACCTGGCCGGCCCGCACCGGGTGTTCCGGGTGATGCTGGCGGCCTTCGTGCTGACCAAGGACAGCCTGGGCCTACCGCGCGACCTGGCCGCCACGAACATCGCCCAGACCATCGTGCAGCTCTTGCCAGACTGCCGGTTCGGCCGTGCCGACATCGGCCCGGCCGAGCGGATTTCGGAAGAGCCGATCGTCACCGATGCGATCCGCAAGGCCGGGGTCGCGCTGAGCGCGGTCACCTGGGAGCAGTCCGTCGCCCTGCCCGAACTGGCCGGATGGTGGCACCGGGCAAGGGCGCGCTCGCCCGCCGGGCGGGATGACGACGATTAGGGACGGAACCGATGGCTGACCTGAATGTCGCGCTGATCCTGCGCCTGGTCGACAAGGCGACCGGCCCGGCCCGCGCGGCCATGCGCGCCCTGGCGCGGCTGGGGGGCGACGGCCTGATGGCACAGGCGAACACGGTCTCGCGCGGGGCGGGCATGATGGCGGTGGGCCTTGGCCGGGTGACAGATGCCGCCCGCACCGGGGCCGGGGCGATCCTGGCCTATCAGGGCCTCATGGTGGGCATCGCGGCCGCCTTCGTGCGGCCCGCCGCACAGTTCGAACGCTTCAACGTGCAGCTGACGAACCTTGAGGGCTCGTCCGAGGGCGCGAAGAAGGCGATGGTCTGGATCGAGGACTTTGCCACCCGAACCCCGCTGGAACTGGAAGACACCGTCGCCGCCTATGCGCGGCTGCGCGCCTTCGGGATCGACCCGACCAACGGATCGATGCAGGCCATCGTCGACACCATGGCCGCCACGGGCGGCAACGCCGAGACGATGGAAGGCATCGTGCTGGCGCTGGGACAGGCCTGGACCAAGGGCAAGCTGCAGGGCGAGGAGGCCATGCAGATGCTGGAACGCGGCATCCCGGTCTGGGACCTTCTGGCGGAAAAGACCGGCAAGTCGGCGGCCGAGCTGATGAAGATGTCCTCGGCCGGCGAACTGGGCAGGTCGGAGATCACGCTGCTGATCGAGGCGCTGGGCGAGAAGAACGCCGGCGCGGCCGAGAAAATGTCCCAGACCTGGGACGGCATCATCTCGAACCTCATGGACAACTGGACCCGCTTCCAACGGATGGTCATGGACAGCGGCCTTTTCCAGTTCATGAAGGACAAGCTGCAGGGG
Source organism: Fuscovulum sp. (assembly GCA_018058035.1). Taxonomy (GTDB): domain Bacteria; phylum Pseudomonadota; class Alphaproteobacteria; order Rhodobacterales; family Rhodobacteraceae; genus Pseudogemmobacter. The sequence goes on along the minus strand of JAGPCN010000190.1, from coordinate 2,790 downwards.
CTGCTGACGTTTCTGAACGCTGCCGCGGCGGACGGGCGGATGCAGGCCTGGGCCGAAAGCCTTGCGGCTACCGTCATGACGGCGCTCCGCTCGATCTACACGTTCGGCGTCTGGGTCAGGGACACCTGGCAGGCGGTCTTCCCGGTTCTCGACCAGGTTGCCACCGCAATCGGGGGCTGGGACGTGGTCGGATGGATCGCATTGCTCGCGCTGTTCCGGGGCAGCATCTTCGGGCTGGTCATCGGGTTTGCGCAGCTGCTCTTCGGCTCGCTCCTTCTCAACAAGGGGCTGATCGGCATCGTTGCAACCCTCATCGGCAAGCTGTGGCCCATCCTTGGAAAGGTTGTCGGTCTTCTGAAGGTCGCGTTTGTCGGCGCCCTGACAGCCGCCCGCGGGGCCATCGCCTGGCTGGTCCGCGCCCTCCTCATCGCAGGCCGCGCGCTGATGGCGAACCCCATCATCGCCGTCCTGACCGCCATCGCAGGCCTCGCCTATGTGATCTACGACAGCTGGGACGGCATTGTGGCCTACTTCACCGGCAAGGTGGACCGCGTGCGCGCGGCCTTTGACGAGGGCCTGTTGAACGGGGTGTTGAAGCTCCTCTCAGAGTTCAACCCCTTCGTCCTGATCATGGACGCGGCCGAGGGCCTGTTCACCTATATCACCGGCTGGACCTTCGACGACGTGCGCGCGGCCATCGCCGATGCCTTCGGCTTCGATCCCTTCACGGTCATCCACGACGCGGCGACCGGGCTGGTCGATTACCTCTCCGGCCTGGGCGCGCGGATGTATGACGCCGGCATGGCGGCGATCCAGTCGCTTCTGGACGGGATGATCGCCAAGTTCAACGACCTGATCGCGTGGGTGAAGGGCATTCCCGCCGCGGTGACCGAGGCGATGGGGTCGATCGACATGGGCGCGGCCGTAGCCGGCACCGGCATCGGCAAGGCTTACGGCGTGCGCGCCGCGGGCGCGGGCGCCGTGGTGACCGATCCGGTCACCGCACCGAATGCCAGCGGCCTTGGCGCCGACTGGAACGGCACCTACGCCCCCCCGCAGCGCGAGCTGGGCGGCGCGGTGCGCGCTGGCCGCCTCTACGAGGTGGGCGAGCGCGGCCGCGAGCTCTTCACCCCCGACCGTGACGGCTGGATCATCCCGAACCGCCGCCTGGCCCGCGCCTCGGGCGGGGGCGGCGGGGTGACGATCGGCGGCATCACGATCAACGCGGCGGCGGGCCAGTCGCCGGAAATGATCGCCCGCGCCGTGCGCGCCGAGATCGAGCGCCTGGCCCGCCAGGCCCGCTTTGCGCTGGATGACGGGGCTGCCCATGCTTGACCTGGTGATGATGGCGCTGGGGTCGTTCCGGTTCGGCGTGAACCGGGCGAACTATCAGGTGTTCAGCCGCAACGCCCCCTTCCGCTGGGCCAAGCAGGAGCGCCTGGGCCGGTCGCCGGCGCTGCAGTACCTTGGCCCAGACACCGAGGAAATCACCCTTGAAGGCGTGATTTATCCCCACTTCAAGGGCGGCCTTCGGCAGGTCGAGATCATGCGCCTGACCGCCGCCACCGGGGTTCCGCTGATGCTGGTGGACGGGCTGGGCTTCGTCTGGAAACGCTGGTGCATCACCGCTGTCGACGAGCGCAAGTCGTTCCTGATGGCCGACGGCAGCCCCCGCAAGATCGAGTTCTCGGTCTCGCTGCAAAGCCATGGGGGGGACATCCCGTGATCCGCACCGTGGTGACGGCCGAGGGCGACATGCTGGACCTGATCTGCAAGCGGGTGCTGGGGTCCGAGGCCCATGTGCCTGCCGTGCTGGCGGCGAACCCGCGGCTGGCCGGGCTTGGCCCGGTCTACCCCGCCGGGCTGACCATCGTGCTGCCCGAGATCGCCGCCCCCGTCGCTGCCGGCCAGGTCCGTCTCTGGGGCCGCACATGACGACGCCCGCCTTCCGCATCACCGCCGCGGGCGAGGACGTGTCGGGCCGGATCGGCGACCGGCTGCTGTCGCTGTCGGTCACCGACGAGGACGGCGAAAAGGCCGACCGGCTGGAGATCGAGATCGATGACCGCGACGGCCGTGTCGCCTTGCCGGACATGGAGGCCGAGCTGCAGGTGGCCCTTGGCTACCGCGGCCAGGCGCTGGCCGACCTTGGCCGGTTCAAGGTCGATGCCGTCTCCGGATCGAGCCCGCCGCAATCGATGCGGATCACGGCCACGGCGGCCGACCTCAAGGGCGACATCCGCAGCCCGCGCACCCGTGCCTGGGAAGGCAAGACGCTGAAGGACATCGTCTCGACCATCGCGGGCGAGGCCGGTCTGCGCCCGATGGTCAGCAGTTCGATCGCCGGGGCCAGCTGGGCCTATCTGGCCCAGACCGCCGAAAGCAACTTGCACTTCCTGTCGCGCCTGGGCGCCACGCTGGATGCCACCGCCAAGGCCGGTGGCGGGGCGCTGATCATGCAGCGCCGGGGCGACGGCGTCACGGCCGCAGGCGATCCGCTGACCCCGCCCGGGCTGACCGGCCCGGACCTGACCGAATGGTCCTGGTCGCTGGACACCCGCGAAGTCTATGGCAGCGTCGAGGCCGAGTGGGCCGAGGTCGGCAGCGGCCAGGTGCACCTGGTCACCAAGGGATCGGGCAAGCCTGTCCTGCGGCTGCGCCATGTCCACGGCTCGGCCGACGAGGCTAGCCGCGCGGCCGAGGCCCGGCTCAAGGGCGCCGGGCGGGCGGCGATGACGCTGGAGGCCAGCCTCGACCGGTTCGAGCCCGGCCTTCTGGCCGGCGCCAGCG
>JAGPCN010000189.1 GCA_018058035.1 Fuscovulum sp. | reverse complement strand
CGAATATTTCGGCATCGACCCGGACCGGATCGAGGTCATCGTCCATCCCGAATCGATCATCCATTCGATGGTCGGCTTTGCCGATGGGGCGATCATGGCCCACATGGGCAGCCCCGACATGCGCCACCCCATCGGCTATGCGCTGAACTGGCCCGCGCGCGCGCCGCTGCCGGTGGCGCGGCTGGACCTGGCGCAACTGGCGACGCTGACCTTCCGCGCCCCCGACCTGACGCGCTATCCGGCGTTGCGGCTGTGCCGCGAGGTCATGCGCATCCGCGGCCTGGCCGGCGCGGCCTTCAACGCCGCCAAGGAAGTGGCGCTGGATCGCTTTCTGGCCGGCGAGATCGGCTTCATGGACATGGCCGGGGTGGTGGAAACCACGCTGGACCGGCTTTCGGGCGGCGAAAGCCTTGGAAAAGCCGCGACGGCCCTTGAGGATGTGCTGGCGATGGACCATCTGGCAAGGACAAGGGCGGCCGAGGCCGCGGCGATGATAGGAAAGACCGGATGACCGACCTTTTTGCGGCCCTTGGCGGCACGGCCTGGGCTGTGGTGTTCTTCGTGATTGCACTGTCGATCATCGTCTTCATCCACGAATACGGCCACTACATTGTCGGCCGTTGGACCGGCATCCAGGCCGAGGTGTTCTCGTTGGGCTTCGGCCCGGTGCTGGCCAGCCGCACCGACCGGCGCGGCACCAAATGGCAGGTCGCCGCGATTCCCTTCGGCGGCTACGTCAAGTTCCTGGGCGATGCCGATGCGGCCTCGGTCCGGTCCGACGGCGGGGCGGGGCTGTCGCCCGAGGAACGCCGCCACACCATGTCCGGCGCCCCCCTCTGGGCCCGCGCGCTGACCGTCGCGGCGGGGCCGGTGGCGAATTTCATCCTGACCTTCGCGGTGCTGGCGGCGATGATGCTGATCTTCGGCATCGCCGACGGCCAGCCCAGCGTCAAGCGCGTCGTCCCCACCCCCTGGGCGGGCGAGACGCTGCGCGAGGGCGATACCATCCTGGCGCTGAACGGCACCCCAACGCCCGATTTCCCGGCCTTCTCCGAGGCCATGGCCGGCCTGCCGCGCACGCCTTCGGTGCCCTGGACGGTGCTGCGCGACGGGGCCGAGATCACCTTTGATGGCCCGCATCCGCAGCCGGCGCTGGTGGGCAGCGTCACGGTGAAATCGGCGGCGGTGGATGCAGGCCTTCAGGCGGGCGACGTGATCACCCGCGCCGCGGGCCGTGACCTTGTCACCTTCAGCGACCTGCAGGAGGTGGTCTTCAACTCGAACGGCCAGCCGGTGCCGCTGACCGTCTGGCGTGCCGGCCAGACCTTCGACCTGACGATCACGCCGCGCCGCCGCGACCTGCCGCTGCCCGAAGGCGGGTTCGAGACCCGCTGGCTGATGGGCCTGACCTCGGGCCTGGTGTTCGACCCCGCCACCCGTGCCGCCGGGATCGGCGAGACCGTCACCGGCGCCGCCTGGCAGATGTGGGACATGACGGCGACCACCTTTTCCGGCCTGTGGCACATGATCGTCGGCTCGATCTCGACCTGCAACATGTCGGGCGTGATCGGCATGGCCGAGACCATGGGCGATGCCGCCACCGCGGGGGCAGAGACCTTCTTCACCATGATCGCGGTGCTGTCGCTGGGCATCGGCATCCTGAACCTGTTTCCGATTCCGGTGCTGGACGGCGGGCATCTGGTGTTTCACGCCTACGAGGCGGTGATGGGCCGGCCGCCCTCGGACGCGGCGCTGAAGCGGCTGATGACCATCGGCCTGACGCTTCTGCTGGCGCTGATGGCCTTTGCGCTGTTGCAGGATCTGACCTGCAAGTAAGCGCAGGGCGCCATAGTCCTGCCGCATTCGCGCTCTAGCACGGGGGCACCAATCCAGGGTGCCGCCATGCAACTTGTCCAGAAGACCTTTCCCGGGCTCACGATGCTTGTGTCGCTGAATGCCGACCGCATCTTTTCGGTCGGCACCGTGGTGCTGGGCCTGTTGGCCGGCGCCTTCCTGGGCACGGCGATCTTCGGTCACTGACCCGCCGCGGGGCGCGCGCAGCCGCGCCCTTGCGACCGTGTGCCGCAGGTCCGGCCTACCACATCTGGCAAACTTATCCACAAGAACCGCAGCCTTTTGACAAGGCCCGGCTTTCCCGCTAACCAGTCGGGAAACACCTTGGAACTGCGGGGCCTTGCCATGGCGGACACTTCGGACCGGACAGCACGCGACCGGCTGCGCAGGCCGGCCCGCGCCCGCCTTCTGGCCGCTGCCGTTTTCCTTGGGGCCGCAGGGGTTTCGGTGCCGTTCCTCACCCCCGCTGTGGCGCAGGTCTTCGCCTTTTCCTCGGTGGTGATCGAGGGCAACGAGCGGGTCGACACCGCGACCATCCTGTCCTACGCCGGAATCGCGCGGGGCCAGGAGGTCTCGGCCGGCCAGCTGAACGACGCCTACCAGCGGCTTGTGCGCTCGGGCCTGTTCGAGACGGTCGACATCAGCCCGCAGGGGTCGACGCTGGTGATCCGCGTCGCCGAATACCCCTTTGTCAACATCATCAACTTCGAGGGCAACAAGATCCTCAAGGATGGGGATCTGGCCGGGATCATCCAGTCGCAGTCGCGCAAGGTCTATTCGCCGTCGACCGCCGAATCCGATGCCGCCGCGATTGCCGAGATCTACCGCGTGCGCGGCCGGCTGGCGGCCACCGTCGCCCCCAAGGTGATCCGCCGCGATGGCAACCGGGTCGACCTGGTGTTCGAGATCACCGAAGGCAAGGTGGTGGAAATCGAGCGGCTGTCCTTCGTGGGCAACCGTGCCTTTTCCGACCGCCGCCTGCGCCAGGTGCTGGAGACCAAGCAGGCCGGCTTCCTGCGCAGCCTGATCCAGCGCGACAGCTTTGTCGCCGAGCGGCTTGAGGTCGACAAGCAGATGCTGACCGACTTCTACCGCTCGCGCGGCTACATCGACTTCGAGGTGCTGGATGCCAGCGCCGAGACCACGCGCGAACGCGATGCCAGTTTCGTCACCTTTACCGTGCGCGAAGGGCTGCCCTATTCGATCGGCGAGGTGACCACCGTCTCGGAGGTCGAAGGGGTCGAGACCGCCGACTTCGAGGCGGCGCAGAAGATCCGCGCCGGCCAGACCTTCAACCCCGCGATCATCGAGAACAACATCGCCCGGATGGAGAACCTGGCCCTGAAAAAGGGCCTGAACTTCGTCCGCGTCGATCCGCGCATCACCCGCGACGACCGCAACCAGATCGTCAACATCGAATTTGCCATCGTCCGCGGCAACCGCGTCTTCGTCGAGCGGATCGACATCGAGGGCAACGCCACCACGCTGGACGAGGTGGTCCGCCGCCAGTTCCGCACCGTCGAGGGCGACCCCTTCAACCCGCGCGAGATTCGCCAGTCGGCCGAACGCATCCGCGCGCTTGGCTTCTTTTCCGATGCCCAGGTCAATGCCGAGCAGGGCTCGTCGCCCGACCAGGTGGTGGTCAACGTCGATGTCGAGGAACAGCCGACCGGCTCGCTGAACTTCGGTCTCAGCTATTCGGTGTCCTCGGGCACCGGCTTCAACATCTCGTTCTCGGAAAGGAACTTCCTGGGCCGTGGCCAGGCGCTGTCGGTGTCGCTGGCCAACACCACCGACACGCAGAATTCGTCGTTCTCGTTCACCGAGCCCTCGCTTCTGGGCCGCGACCTCAGCCTGAACTTCAACGGCTTTTATAACACCTCGGACAACGACAATTCGCTGTACAAGACCCGCAACATCGGGCTGGGCTTCGGCATCGGCTTCCCGGTCGGGGAACAGTCGCGCATCGACCTGCGCTATGCGCTGTCCGAAGACAAGCTGTACGACTACACCGGCGACTCGCCGATCCTGATCGCCGAGACGGCGCAGGGCACCAACGGCGCCCTGATGACCAGCGCCATCGGCTTCACCTACGAATTCGACAACCGCATCACCGGCCTGAACCCGGATTCCAGCTTCCTGTTCCGCTTTGGCCAGGAAATCGGCGGTCTGGGCGGCGATACCGAATTCCTGACCTCGACCGCGCTGGCGGTGGCCGAACGCAAGGTCCTGAACGAGGAAGTGACAGTCCGCGCGATCTTTGAGGGCGGCTATGTCCACGACCTGGGCAGCACCGGCACCCGGGTGACCGACCGCTTCTTCGGCAACGGCAAGATCCGCGGATTTGAACCCAACGGCATCGGCCCGCGCGACGGCACCGACAGCGACGCGCTTGGCGGCAACGCCTTTGTCGTCGCCCGCTTCGAGGCCGACTTCCCGCTGGGCCTGCCCGAGGAATACGGCATCACCGGCGGCGCCTTCCTGGACGTGGGCTCGGTCTGGAGCCTGGACAACACAGCGGGCCTGTTGGGCACCGTCGACGACGGATTCAACCCCCGCGTTGCGGTTGGCCTGTCGCTGTTGTGGAACACGCCGATCGGGCCGCTGCGGTTCAACTTCTCCCGCGCCGTGGTCAAGGAAGACTATGACAAGGAGCAGACCTTCGACCTTACGGTCTCGACCAAGTTCTAGGGCGGTGACCGTGCGGGCGCCTTGGGCGGCCTTGGTGCTGCTGTGTGCGGGCGCCCTGGCGGCCCCGGCACAGGACCAGCCGGCTGAACCGGCGGGGCAGGGCGGCGACCCCGTGGCCCCTGCGGCGGCGGCAGAGGTGCCGGCGCCCCTTGTCGCGGTGCTGACCTTGAACCAGGAGCGGCTGTTCCGCGAAAGCCTGTGGGGCAAGGCCGCGCTGCAACGGGCCGAGACCGAGGCCCAGGCCCTGGCCGCCGAGAACCGGCGGATCGAAGACGCGCTCGAGGCCGAAGAACGCAGCCTGACCGACCGCCGCGCCACCATGGAGCCCGCCGCCTTCGCCGACCTCGCGGCCGAGTTCGACACCCGGGTCGAGGCGATCCGCGCAGCCCAGGACGGCAAGAGCCGCGCCCTGACCCGCCAGCTGGACGAGGACCGCCAGGCCTTCTTTACCGCCGCGACGCCGATCCTGGGCCAGATCCTGCGCGACACCGGCGCCGTCGCCATCCTGGCCGATACCTCGGTCGTGCTGTCGCTGTCGGCCATCGACGTGACCGATGACGCCATCGCCCGGATGGATGCCGCGATGTCCGCACCTGCGCCCGCGCCGGATGCCGGCCCGCAGTCGGCCCCGTCCGCCCCCGCGCCAGCCCCCGCACCGGCGCCCTGACCGGTCGCGGCGCCGGAACCTTGTCACTCTTTCGTCAAGTTGCTAGCACAGGCAGCAGACCACACGTCGCTCGCGCGCGCTGCCCGCGCGCCCGCTCCAGGAGACCCTTGCCCGTGGATGCCACCGCCGCCCCCGCCACCGCCGACCTGGACCTGATCCAGCGCATCATCCCGCATCGCTATCCGTTCCTGCTGATCGACAAGGTGCGCGACATCGTCGTCAACGAGGCCTGCGTCGGCATCAAGTGCATCACCCTGAACGAACCGCAGTTCCAGGGCCACTTTCCGGGCATGCCGATCTTTCCGGGCGTGATGATCATCGAGGCGATGGCCCAGACCTCGGGCGTGCTGGTCGGGCTGTCGATGGACCTGGTGGACAAGAACGCCAAGGTGTTCTTCATGGGCGTCGACGGGGTCAAGTTCCGCCGCAAGGTGGTGCCCGGCGACGTGCTGGAACTGCATGTGCGGGCGGTGCGCGGCGGCGGCCGGGTGTGGAAGTTCGAGGGCCGCGCCATGGTTGACGGAGAGCTTGCCTGCGAGGCCACGTTCATGGCCATGTTCGACGTTCCGAAGGCCTGAGGCATGGCGATCCACGGCACAGCCGTCGTCCATCCTTCTGCCTTCGTCGAGGAAGGCGCCACGATCGGCGAGAACTGCCTGATCGGCCCCTTTGCCGTGATCGGCCCCGAGGTCACGCTGGGCGCCCGCGTCACGGTGAAATCGCATGCCGTCGTCACCGGCTGGACCGAGATCGGCGAGGATTGCACGATCTGGCCCTTTGCCTGTGTCGGCGAGGTGCCGCAGGACCTCAAGTTCGCCGGCGAGCGCACCCGGCTGGTCGTGGGCGCCCGCACCCGCATCCGCGAAGGCGCCACGCTGAACACCGGCACCGCCGGCGGCGGCGGCGTCACCCGGGTCGGCGACGATTGCCTGATCATGACCGGTGCCCATGTCGGCCATGACGCCCAGATCGGCAACCGCGTCATCCTGGTGAACAACGTTGCCATCGCCGGCCACGTCCACTTGGGCGACGATGTCATCGTCGGCGGGCTTTCCGGCATCCACCAGTGGGTCCGGGTGGGGCAGGGCGCCATCATTGGCGCCGTCACCATGGTGACCAATGACGTCATCCCCTATGGCCTGGTCCAGGCCCCGCGGGGCGAACTGGATGGGCTGAACCTGGTGGGCCTGAAACGCCGCGGCACCGACCGGGCCGAGATCACCGCGCTGCGCGCCGCCTACCAGACGCTGGCGCAGGGCGAGGGCACCTTCCAGGACCGCGCCCGCCGGCTGACCGAAGACAGCGACAGCCCGCTGGTGCGCGACCTGGCCGCCTTCATCCTGGCCGACAGCGACCGCAGCTTCCTGACGCCGAAGGGGCCGAAATGACCCTGGCACTGATCGCGGGCGCCGGCGCCCTGCCGGCGGCGCTGGCCGCGGCCCTTCCCGAACGCCCCTTCGTTGCCGCGATGGAGGGCTTTGTCCCCGAAGGCCTGGCGCCCGACCTGACCTTCCGCATCGAGCGTCTTTATCCGTTCTTCGCCGCCTTGCAGGATCACGGCGTGACGCAGGTGGCCTTTGCGGGTGCCGTCCGCCGCCCGCGCCTGGACCCGGCGCTGTTCGATGCGCAGACCGCGCAGATCGTGCCGCGGCTGATGCAGTCGCTGGCGCAGGGCGACGATGCCACGCTGCGCGAGGTGATCGCGCTGTTCGAGGACGAGGGCTTCCAGATCGCCGGCGCCGCCGAGATCGCCCCCGCGCTGGTGCCGCCCGAGGGGCTGCACGCCGGCAGCCTGACCCCGCGCGACCAGCAGGACGCCGCCCGCGCCGCGGTGATCGCCGAGGCGCTTGGCCGCGTCGACGTGGGGCAGGGCTGCGTGGTGGCGCAGGGCATCTGCCTGGCCGCCGAGACCATCGCCGGCACCGACGCCATGCTGGCGCAGGTGGCCGGGTTGCCGGCAGATCTGCGCCCGAGCCCGCAGGCGGGCCGCGGGCTGCTCTACAAGGCGCCGAAACCGATGCAGGACCGCCGGATAGACCTGCCGACGCTGGGCCCGGCCACGGTCGCGGCTGCCGCCCGCGCGGGCCTTGGCGGCATCGCCTGGGAGGCGGGCGGCGTGATCGCCCTGGACCTGCCCGCGATGCAGGCGGCGGCGGCCAGCGCCGGAATGTTCCTGTGGTCCCGCGCGGCGGCCCGATGACCGATCTTTCGTCGAAAGATCGTGCCACCGCCGCCGCGCGCATGATTTTTCGGCGAAAAATCGCCCCCGCCCGCGGGTCCCGCGCCTGCGTCCGGCCCCTCAGGAACGGCCAGGCTGCGGCCTTCGACGAAGGCCGCGCGACCTCGCCTGCCGTGCCGCTGGCCGAAGACGCCTGCCGATGACCGCGCCCGCGTTCTTCCTGATCGCCGGAGAGCCTTCGGGCGACCGCCTTGGCGCTGCCCTGATGGCCGGCCTCAAGGCGCTAAGCCCCGGCGCAACCTTCGCCGGCATCGGCGGCCCGGCCATGGCGGCCGAAGGGCTGACCAGCCTGTTCCCGATGGAGGAGCTTTCCATCATGGGCCTGGTCGAGGTGCTGCCGAAGTATCTGCACCTGAAGCGCCGCATCCGCGAGGCCGCCAAGGCGGCCGTTGCCGCCGCCCCCGCCGCGCTGATCACCATCGACAGCCCCGACTTTTCCTTGCGCGTCGCCGCTCTGGTGAAATCCGCAAGGCCGGACCTCAAGACCATCCATTACGTTGCCCCTTCGGTCTGGGCCTGGCGGCCGGGGCGGGCGCAGAAGATGGCGCGCGTCATCGACCATGTGCTGGCGCTCTTGCCGTTCGAGCCGCCCTACATGACCGCCGCCGGGATGACATGCGACTTCGTCGGCCATCCGGTGGTTGCGGAACCCGTCGCGACCGCGGACCAGGCCGCCGCCTTCCGCGCCGCCCATGGCATCGCCGCGAAGGCCCCGTTGGTCGTCGCCCTGCCCGGATCCCGGCGCGGCGAGGTCACCCGCCTGATCCCGCCCTTCGGCGCGACTCTGGCGCGCGTCGGCGAGGTCCACCCCGGCCTGCGCGTGGTGCTGCCGACGCCCCGGCACCTGGCCCCTCTGGTGGCCGAGGCCACGGGCGACTGGCCCGGGCGGCCGCTGATCCTGCCCGCGCCCGACCTTGCCACCCGCACCGCCGCCTTTGCCGCCGCCGACGTGGCGCTGGCGGCCTCGGGCACTGTCTCGCTGGAACTGGCGGCGCAGGCCTGCCCGATGGTGATCGCCTATGACATGGCGCCGCTGACGCTGTGGCTGATGCGGCGGATGGCGCGGGTCGATACGGTGACGCTGGGCAACCTGGTCTCGGAAACCCGCGCGGTGCCCGAGTTCATCGGCAAGGAG
>JAGPCN010000188.1 GCA_018058035.1 Fuscovulum sp. | reverse complement strand
TGCTGCTGTCATAGACAAAGCCGCGCTTGGCCAGGATGCCGACCGAGGCCGACGACAGGTCCCAGGCCGGAGAGCGATAGCCGACCGGCCGGAACCCGGTGCCCAGCACGCCTTGCAACTTGGCGATGGCGGCATCCAGCAGGCGGGCCTCTTCGGCGGGCTCCACTCCGATCGGACTTTCGTGGCAGTAGCCATGCGCGCCGATCTCGTGCCCTGCGGCCAGGATGCGGCGGGTCTGATCGGGGTATGAGGCCGCGGTATGGGCCGGCACGAAGAAGGTGGCCTGCACCCCCTTTGCGGCCAGCAGGTCCAGCACCCGGCCCAGGCCGACGTTCGCGCCGTATTCCCCGCGCGACACCGGCGTGGCCGAGGTCTGGCGAAAGGTGCTGACCCAGAGCGAGACCGCGTCGAAATCAAACGTCAGGCAAACCGTGGTCATGGCAGCAACCCCAGCCAGGCCATTTCCTCGTCGCCCTGCATCCGGCGCGAGATCACCAGCCGGTTGATGTCGTTGGTGCCCTCGCCGATGGTGTACAGCAGGGCCTCGCGGTGCAGGCGTTCCACGGTATAGTCCTGGATATAGCCCGCGCCGCCATGCACCACGACCGCCTCGTGCGCCACGGCCAGCGCCTCGTCCGAGGCGTGCATCTTGGCCATCGCCGAGATCATGTCGCAGCGCCCGCCGTCCTGCTTGATCCGCGCCGCCTCGCGGGTGATCAGCCGGGCGGTGACCAGCCGGGTCGCCATGTTGGCCAGCTTCAGCTGGATCGCCTGATGCCGGTTGATCGGCACGCCGAAGGTCACCCGCTCGGCCGAATAGCGCAGCGCTTCGGACAGGGCGTTGGCGGCCAGTCCCACCGCGCTGGCGGCAATGGCGATGCGCCCGATCTCCAGCACCTCCATCAGCTGGGCAAAGCCCTTGCCCTCGTCCCCGCCCAACAGGTCGGTGGCGGTCAGCGGCACGGCGTCCATCTCGATCTGGACGGTGTCGACCAGCCCGAAGGCGGTCTTGTGGAAGGTGGTGGTCTGGCTGACGCCGGGCCGCGACCGCTCGACCAGGAACATGCCAAAGCGCGGGCGGGCGGTGGCGTCGGCCTGCGGCAGGCGGGCCAGCGTCAGGAACAGCGTCGCGCGGCCGCCATTCGTGACATAGGTCTTGGAGGCGCTTAGCCCATAGCCGCCGTCCTGCGCAACCACGGCGCCACGGATCGCCTGCAGGTCCGATCCGCCGCCGGGTTCGGTCAGGCACAGCGAGCCGCGGTGGTCGCCGCTGGCCAGACCGGGCAGGAAACGCGCCTTCTGGTCGTCGGTACCGTAGGTGGCGATGGCATAGGCCACGGTGCCGTGGCTGTTGACATAGGCCGCCAGCGTGGCCCAGCCTCGGGCCAGCACCTCCATCATCGCGGCCAGCGCGGGAACCCGCAGCCCCAGCCCGCCAAAGGCCACCGGCACGGCCATGCCAAAGAGACCAAGCGCCTTCATCTCGGCCACCAGCGCCTCCGGGTAGGCGCCCTGGCGTTCCAGTTCGGTGACATTCGGGCGCACGCGCTCTTCGACAAAGCGCGCGACCGCCTCGACCAGCAGCTGTTCCTCGTCGGTCAGGTCGGGGAAAGTCATTTCGCGGTCCAGCCCCCGTCGGCGGTAAAGCACTGGCCGGTCACATAGCTGGCGCCGTCGCCCAACAGAAAGGAGATGATGCCGGTCATTTCGTCCGGCTGGCCCTTGCGCTGCATCGGCACCGCGCGCTTGACCCAGTCGGGATCAGCACCGACACCGGCCATCGGCGGGGCGTCCGCCCCCAGCAGGCGCTGCGAATTGGCGCGCACGTTGGTTTCGATGGCGCCCGGGCAGATCGCGTTCACGGTCACGCCTTCCTTGGCGTAATAGCACCCCAGATGCTTGGTCAGCCCGACCACGGCATGTTTCGACGCGGTGTAGGACGCCCCGTCCGCCATGCCGACCAGGCCGCCGATCGAGGCGACGTTGACGATGCGCCCGCGGCCCGCCGGCACCATGTGGCGCAGGGCGGCGCGGCAGGCCAGGAAGGTGCCGCGCGTGTTCACGTCCATGATGTGGTCCCACAGCGCATCGGTGGTGTCGATGCCGCTGGCAAAGCCATCGAACACGGCGGCCGAGCAGATCAGCCCGTCGATCCGCCCGTGGTCGCGCACCGCGCCGTCGACCAGCGCATCGACGTCTTCGGTCTTGCGCACGTCGGTCCGGTGAAACTCGGCCCGGCCCCCGGCATCGCGCACCGCCTTGACGGTGGCGGCGCCTTCTTCTTCAAGAATGCCGCCGATGACCATGATGGCGCCCTCTGCGGCCAGCCGCAGAACCGCCGCCCGGCCGATTCCGGTTTCGCCGCCGGTGATGACGATCACGCGCCCCTGATGTTCCGACATGGGTCTTTCTCCTGTCTGTTGGCTGGCCGGCCTAGCGCAGGCGCGCGGCCGGGAATTTCCGCCCGAGATCGGCAAGGATCTCGCGCGCGGCATTGTGGCCCGGAACCCCCGTCACCCCGCCGCCGGGGTGGCAGGCCGCGCCGCAAAGGTACATGTTCTTCACCGGAGTCCGGTAATCGGCGTAATGCGCGATCGGGCGGCGGAAGAAGACCTGGTCCAGGCTCATCTCGCCGTGATGCACATGGCCGCCGGTCATGGCGAACATCGCCTCGATGTCGGGCGGGGTCAGGATCTGCGCCTGCAGCACATCCCTGTCAAAGCCCGGCGCATAGCGGCAGATCTGCGACAGCACCACGTCCAGCAACTCCTGCCGGGTTTCCTCGGTCCACGCGCGCCCCTTCAGCTTGTAGGGCACATGGCCGCCCATGATCTGCACCACATGGCTGCCCTCGGGCGCGACGGTCGGGTCAAAGGCACTGGGGGTGGTGATCCACAGATAGGGGCGGCGCGAGATCTGGCCGCCGCGCGCCATGGCGAAGGCTTCTTCCAGCTCGTCCATGTTTTCCGCCAGCGTGACCGAACCGGGGTTCGGCTCGTTCAGGCGGCGGGCGTCATAGGCGGTCCAGCGCGGCAGCGCCTTGGTGGCCAGGTTGATCTTGAAGGCGATCGAATCGGTGCGGTGGCGCTCCACCTGGCCCACCACATCGTCAGTCAGGTGTTCCTTGCCGATCAGGTCCAGGTAGGTGATCTTTGCCCCGGTGTTCGAGATCACCACCCCGGCCTCGATCCGGCGGCCGTCGTCCAGCACCACGCCACAGGCCTTGCCGTCGCGGATGTCGATCCGTGTCACCGTGTGGCCGGTGATCAGCTCGGCCCCGGCCTTGCTGGCCACGCGCCACAGCGCGTCCGAGATTGCCCCCATGCCGCCCTTGACCAGCCCGCCGCCCCCGGCCGCGGTGGTGTTGTCACGCATCAGAGGGCGGGCCAGCACATAGGCCGAGCCCGGCGATTTCGGGCTGATCACCCCCGCCGCCCCCGAGGCATAGCTGCCCAGGATCGTCAGCATCTGGTCGCTTTCGAACCAGCGGCGCAGGTAGTCGTGGGCGCTGAGGGTCAACAGATCCCACAGGTCATAGACCCGCCGGCCGATATCCTTCATCCGCCAGGCCACCGCCATGGTCTTGCGGATGTCCTTGACGCGCCCGGTGCTGGGATCGACCGGGGTTTCGAACAGCAGGCGGCGGACATAGGGAATCAGGCCGGCCATATGGGCGGTGAACTTCGGATAGGCCGCCGCGTCGCGTTCCGAGAACTGGGCAACCTCGCGCAGGAACTGCGCCTCGTCGGCGAAATAGACCAGGCTGCGGCCGTCCTCGAACGGGTGGAACGACGGCGGCACGCTGATCACCTCGACCCCGTTGTTCCGCAGGTCGAGGTCCAGCATGATCTTGGGCTGCAACAGCGACATCCAGTAGGACGCGACCGAGACCCTGAACCCCGGCCAGACCTCGCGCGTGATGGCGGCGCCGCCGACGAAGGGCTGGCGTTCCACCAGGCAGACCTTGACGCCAGCCCGGGCCAGGTAGGCGGCGCAGACCAGACCGTTGTGGCCGGCGCCGATGATGACGGCATCGTATTTCATCCCGGGCATCCTTTGGTCAGGGCGCGATGGCGATGACTTCGGCTTCCACCAGAAGCCGGTCGTCATAAAGCCCGGCCTGCACCATCACGCTGGCGGGCGGGCAGTCGGCGTTGAAGTAGCGCAGCCGGACGGCGCGGAAGGTCGCCATGAACTCGGGGTCGTAGGACTTGATGTAGCTGGTCATCCGCGCGACGTGGTCGAAGGTCAGGCCGGCCTCGGCCAGCGTCCGCTTGAGGTTCTCGAACAGGGCAACGACCTGATCCTCGACCGACGAGGTCACCGGTTCTCCATCGGGGCCGGTGCCGACATGGCCGGTGCTGACCAGCACGCCGCGCTGGCGGTCGATCACGGCCATCGACACGCCGGGCCACTTGGCCCCCGGGGGGTTCAGGGCGGAAAGGGTCATCTGGCCTCCTTGTCGGACCTATGGCAGCGGTTGGAAAAGCGGCCATGGAGCCGCCCTGTCGTTGAGACTGACGATACAGATAAAAATACTCGTTGGTCAATATTGCGTTTCAGGGATTCTGCCGGGGCGACCCGCGGCGTATCATTGTGTTGACTGCGTCGGCAAATTAGACTACCCGGTATGTTAGCTTTTCAGCGCCACCTTCCCCAGCCAAGGACGTCGCCCATGTCGCTTCGGATCAACTTCATCAACCCGTTCGGCACCACCGCCTATGACGCCTTGATCCACGAAACGCTGTCCTTCTACGCCTCCGAAGGCACCGAGCTGGTCATCACCCACCTGGATGCCTGCCCGGCCGACATGGACTACTTCTACCCCAAGCATTTTGTCGAACTGGCGCTGCTGGATGCGATCAAGTCGGCCGAGGAGCAGGGGTTCGACGCGGTGATCAGCGGCTGCTGCTATGACCCCGGCGTGATGGTTGCTCGCGAACTGGTCGACATTCCGGTGATCGGCCCGTTCGAGGCCAGCCTGAACCTGCTGTCCTACTACGGGCGCACCGCCGTGATCGTCACCGACCACGTCAAGGCCGGCAGCCAGATGAAGGACAACGTCAAGCTTTATGGCGCCAGCGACCGGGTGCTGGGGCTGGACGTGATCAACTGGTATGTCCGCGACATGGTCAATGACACCGCCGCCGTGGCCCGCGACGTGGTCGAAGTGACCGCCCGGTCGATCCAGGCCACGGGGGCCGAGGCGGTGATCCTGAACTGCACCATCATCGCCGCCTCCTACCAGAAATACCTGATGGAGGGCGGCGCCCCCGCCCCCTTCCCGATCCTGAACCCCAACCTGATGGCGCTGACCATGGCCGAAAGCATGGCCCGCCTGCGCCAGAAGGGCGCTGCCCAGATCTCGCGGCTGGGCTATTACGGCCAGCCCCCGGACAGCCATTTCAAGGCCGTCACCGAAGGCACCCGCGCCGCCTGGGCCGCCGCCCGCCCCGCCCTGATGAACAGCTTCAAATAGACCTGCCCGCCCCAGGGACCGAAAGGAAAGACCATGACCAAAAGCACTCCATCGCATTGGGTGTCCTCTGTCAGCGACATCACCCCCGAGGATATCTTCATCCGCGGCTATCCGATGCAGTCGCTGGTCGGCCGCCTGCCGTTTTCCGCCATCGCTTTCCTTTTGATCCGCGGCCGGATCCCCACCCCCGGACAGGCGAAGTTGATGGATGTGATCCTGTCGTCGATCCTTGACTATGCCTTGCAGAAATCCGGCACGGTCGCGGCGCGGGCGATTGTCTCGGTCAACCCGAAGATGACCGCGGGCCTGTCGGCGGCCATGCTGGGCGCCGGCGAATTCGCCGTCTCGCCCGAGGATACCGGCCGCTTCATCGCCGAGGGCGTCGCCGCCTGGCGGGCCTCGGGCCAGGAGATGGAGGCCCACGCCACCACGCTGGTGGCCGACCTGCGCGCGGCCAAGCGCCGGGTTCCCGGCTTTGGCCACCAGGTCTTCCGCGGCATCGACCCGCGCGCCGAGCGGCTGAAGTCGATCGCCATCGAACATGGCGTCTGGGGCGAGGCGAACGACTGGTACGCCGCCGTCCACCGCGCCTTCCAGGCCGCGGCGAACAAGCCCGACCTGGTGATGAACGACGTGGGCATGCTGGCCGGCATCATGATCCAGATGGGCTTTACCCCCGCCGAGATGACCGGCCTTGCGCTGCTCTCCACCTTCCCCGGTCTGATCGCGCATATCTCTGAAGAGATGCAGTCCGGTGCCATCAACCGCATCGTGCCCGACGACAACGCCACCTATGCGCGCGACCGCCGGAACCTGGACGAAGACTGCGCCAGCGCCGGCTGGTAGGTTCCTCGCTGCGGTCTGCGGGCAAGGCCGACCGGCCGGGCAGGCTGTCGCAGGGGCGCGCACCGATGCCCGCTTGCGCATGGCGGCGCAACGGCGTCAGATCGGGCCGAAGCGGCAGGCCCCTTGCCCCGGACCAGGACACGACAGATGCGCACCCATGCCCAGGCCGTCATCATCGGCGGCGGATTGATCGGCTGCTCGATTCTTTATCACCTCGCGCGGCTTGGCTGGCGCGAGGTGGTGCTGCTGGAACGGTCGGAACTGACCTCGGGCTCGACCTGGCACGCGGCGGCCAACATCCACGGCCTGCATGACAACACCAACATCTCGCGGCTGCAGCACTACACGATGTCGCTGTACAAGCAGCTCGAAGCCGAGACCGGCCAGGGTTGCGGCATCTTTCAGCCCGGCTCGCTGTACCTGGCCCAGACCGCAGAGCGCGAGCATCAGCTGCGTATCCAGGCCGCCAAGGCCCGCCGTTATGGCATGAACTTTCACGAAGTCACCCGCGACGAGGCCGAGCGCCTGCACCCGCTGGTCGATTTCGACGGCATCCGCTGCATCATGTACGAACCCGATGGCGGCAACGTCGATCCCTCGGGCGTGACCCATGCCTATGCCGCCGGCGCGCGCCAGCTGGGCGCCGAGATCCACCGCTTTACCCCCGTGACCGGCACCGAGGCGCAGCCCGACGGCAGCTGGATCGTGCGCACCGAAAAGGGCGACATCCGCACCCCCTGGGTGATCAACGCCGCAGGCCTCTGGGCGCGCGAAGTGGCGGCGCTGGCGGGCATCGAGCTGCCGCTGATCCCGACCGAACACCAGTATTTCGTCACCGAAACCATCGCCGAGATCGCCGCGATGGACCGCCGCCTGCCCTCGGTCGCCGACCGCGACGGCGAATATTACCTGCGCCAGGAAGGCCAGGGCCTCTTGGTCGGGGCCTATGAAAAGGACATGCGGTTCTGGGCCGAGGACGGCACTCCGCCCGGCTTTGGCCACGAGCTTTTCGCCGACGACCTGGACCGGATCGAACCCAACATGCTGCGCGCCATCGCCCGGGTGCCGGCGGTCGGCCGCGCCGGGATCAAGCGCGTGATCAACGGCCCGATGATCTGGTCGCCGGATTCCTCGGCACTGTTCGGCCCGGTGCCGGAGCTGACCGGCTATTTCTGCTGCAACGGCATCATCCCCGGCTTTTCGCAATCCGGCGGCCTGGGCAAGCTGGCCGCCGAATGGATGGTTGAGGGCGAACCCTCGCTGGACATGTTCGGCTGGGACCTGGCGCGCTATGGGGCCTGGGCAGGCAAGGAGTTCACCCGGGCGCGGGTCGCCGACCAGTACGCGCACCGCTTCAAGATCCATTTCCCGAACGAGGAACGCGCCGCCGGCCGCCCCGTCCGCACCCGCCCGGCCTTTGCGATGCAAAAGGACATGGGGGCGGTCTTCGGGCTGGCCTATGGCTGGGAACACCCGCTGTGGTTCGCCGCCCAAGGCGAGCCGGATCACGAAACCTGCGGCTTTGCGCGGCAGAACTGGTGGGCGCCGGTCGGCCGCGAGGCGCGCATGCTGCGCGACCGCGCCGGCATCATCGACATCTCGAACTTTGCCCGCTACCGCGTCGCCGGCCCGGGGGCCGAGGCCTGGCTGGACGCCGTCTTCGCCAACCGGATGCCGCGCCAGGCGGGCCGGTCCTGCCTGACCCCGCTGATCGGCCGGCGCGGCGGCATCGCCGGCGACTTCACCGTGACCCGGCTGGCGGACCAGGAGTTTCTGGTGATCGGATCGGGCATGGCGGAACGCTTTCACCAGCGGTTCTT
Organism: Fuscovulum sp.; assembly: GCA_018058035.1. Taxonomy (GTDB): domain Bacteria; phylum Pseudomonadota; class Alphaproteobacteria; order Rhodobacterales; family Rhodobacteraceae; genus Pseudogemmobacter. Next base: position 496 of record JAGPCN010000188.1, on the reverse strand, counting down.
CCGCGCCGTGCCACTGCCGGCGGGCACCAGCTTTGAAAGCCGGACCGAGGCGATGTGCGGCTTCAACCTCGCCGGCCCCAGGGCGCGCGACATCCTGGCCGGGCTGACCGAGGCCGACCTGTCGAACGCGGCGATGCCTTTCCTGCGGTCGGCCCGCATGGTCGTGGCCGGGGTCGACTGCGTGGCGCTGCGGGTGTCGTTCACCGGCGACCTGGGGTGGGAGTTGCACTGCGACGCGGCCGATCAGGTCAGGCTTTATGCCGCGCTGCTTCAGGCCGGCCAGGCGCAGGGCGCCGGCCCGGTCGGCAGCCGCGCGCTGATGAGCCTGCGGGTCGAAAAGGGCTATGGGTCTTGGGGGCGCGACTACAGTGTGGCTCGCCACCGAAGTCTGCAGAGTTTGACACAAGAGTTTGCAGCGGGTCATGAAAAGGGAAGCGCGCGCTGAACGCCGAGGTCTACGCCTGGATTATCCCCGCAAACCTCTAGATAGGCACGG
>JAGPCN010000392.1 GCA_018058035.1 Fuscovulum sp. | reverse complement strand
TTCCCAGGCCTCGCGCAGGGTCAGCATCGCGTCGTGGCGCCCTTCGGCAGCCAGGCACAGCCGGTAGGCCAGCGAGGCGCGAAAGCTGCGTTTCAGGTCAGGAACGCCCTTTGGCCAATGTTCGGGCGCCAGCGCCGCGCGGGTGGTCAACACATCGGCCCCCGCCAGCATCGCGCGTGAACTGGTGGAAATCGGGGCGCCATCGCGGGTGGCCGGGCCGCTGGCGGTGGCGGCGTAAAGCCGGTCCTTGGCGGGAAGCAAGACCACGCCGGCAGTGACACGGCCCGCCGTCGCCACGGCCAGAGACACGGCGAAATTCTCTTCGCCCGCCAGAAAGGCCCGGGTGCCGTCGATCGGGTCCAGGATGAACACCTGTTCGCAATTCAGCCGATCCGCCCCGTCCGGCGTTTCCTCCGACAGCCAGCCATAGCCGGGCCTCGCTGCGCGCAACCGCGCGGCCAGCGCTGCATTCACCGCCAGATCGGCCTCGGACACCGGGCCATGGTCGCCGCCCTTGTCCCAGAACTTCGGCTCATTCCGCCAAAAGCCCATGGCGATCCGTCCGGCCTCGCGCGCCGCCGCGGTCAGCAGCGCCAGGTCGTCAGCTTCCGGCAAGGGTCAGCCCTTCGACCAGCAGCGACGGCACCCGGATCGACAGATGCGGGCGGGCGTCGTTGGCCGGGATGATCGAGGCCAGCATCCCCCGCAGGTTGCCTGCGATGGTGCATTCGTTCACCGCATGGCTGATGCGGCCGTTCTGCACCCAGAACCCGGCCGCGCCACGCGAATAATCGCCGGTGGTCGGGTTGATGGTCGATCCGATCATCGAGGTGACCAGCAACCCGGTGCCCATCGCCGCGATCAGATCATCGCGGCTGGCGGTGCCCTGGGTCAGATCGATGCAGCTGGTCGAGGGCGATGGTGGCGCCCCGGTGCCGCGGCTGGCATTGGCGGTCGAGGCCAGACCCAGCTTGCGCCCGGTGGCCAGATCCAGCACCCAGCTTTGCAAAACCCCGCCCTGCACCAGCGCGCGCCTTGCCGTTGGCAGCCCCTCGGCATCGAACAGCCGCGAGGCGCCGATGCGCGGGCGGTGCGGGTCTTCGGTCAGGTCAAGCCCGGCGGGCAGCACCTGTTCGCCCATCAGCCCCGCCGCCCAGGAGGCGCCGCGCGCAATCGCCGTGCCGTTGATCGCCGACAGCAGATGCCCGATCAGCGAGGCCGCCACCCGCTCGTCAAAAAGCACCGGGAAATGCCCGGTCGGCGGCTTGACCGCGCCCAGCCGCGCCAGGGCCCGTTCGGCGGCCAGCGTCCCGATGCCCGCCGCCGCCGGCATGTCTTCGGCATGGCTGCGGCCTTCGGCGGCCCAATCGCGCTCCATCCCGGTGCCTTCACCGCAAAAGGCGGTGGCCGACAGCGACCGCGACGACCGGGCATAGCCACCGGCAAAGCCGTTGGTCGCCGCCAGATGCATCTCTCGCCGCCCCCAGCTGGCCGACGCCTCGACCTGCGTCACCCCTTTGGCCGCCAATGCCGCCGCTTCGGCAGCGCGGGCTTCGGCCTCCAGCGCAGCAGCGGACGGCTCGGGCGCAGGGTCGCACAGGTCCAGCGCCGAGGCATCGGTGCTGTGCGCCAGTTGCGACGGGTCGGCCAGCCCGGCATTGGGGTCCTCGGGTGCCTCGCGCGCCATCGCCACGGCGCGTTCGGCCAGCGCCTTCAGCGTGGCCGATGACGTGTCCGAGGCCGAAACGCAGGCCTGCCGCCGCCCGATCAGCACCCGCAGGCCGATTTCAGTGCCTTCGGACCGTTCGGCCTGTTCCAGCCGCCCCTGCCGCAGATCGACCGTCAGCGACGACCCCGACACCGCCAGCGCATCGGCGGATTCGGCGCCCGCTCGGCTGGCGGCGGCAAGCAGCGCCTCGGTCAGGTCGGAAAGAGAGGGGGGCATGGCAGGCTCCGCTGATCTGGCTTTGGCTGAGGTAGCCCGCTGCTGCCCCCGGTGCAAGCGCTGCCAGACGCAAAGCGCAGGCGGGCGTCAGCGGATCTTCTGGCCGTTCAGGTAAAAGCCGCGGTCACGAAACTCGATCCCGGTGACCAGCCGGTCCTCGCCGCCCTCGATCCGGCCCAGGAACAGCAGGCCGAACCGCGCGGCGGTGCGGTCTTCCTCGGGCAACACGCCCATCCGGTCCAGCCGGTCGATCAGCCCATTGGCGCCGATGGTGACGAAAGACATCTTGCCCGACGGCAAGGGCGCACCGTCAAACGTGGTCATGTCGGTGAAATCGAACCCGAATCCGCCCGATCCGGTCAATGACAGCCCCAGCCCCGACACCAGGAAATCCGTCAGGTTCAGGCTTGCCGCCGTCACGGGCGGCGGGTCGTCCGGCTTGGGCGCCCAGTCCGGTGCCATCACCTTGGGGTCCAGCGTGTAGGTGCCCGACAGGTCGATCACCAGCGACATCGGGTCATGCGGCAGCAGCTTTTGCGGGTCGGCCAGCGACCACAGCTGATCCGA
>JAGPCN010000187.1 GCA_018058035.1 Fuscovulum sp. | reverse complement strand
ATGCCGAGAAAGGCGATCAGCAGGCCCTGGAAGGCCCCGATCAGCGCGCCCATGGCGATGCCGAAGGCGACGGTGATGATCCAGATCGCCGGATGGCCCAGGCCCAGGGCGGGTGTCAGGTAATCGACCTGCAGAAGGCCCATGTACATGCCGACCATGCCCATGATCGACCCCACCGACAGGTCGATGTTGCGGGTGATGATGACCAGCACCATGCCCGTGGCCATGATGCCGATATAGGCGGTCTGGACCGACAGGTTCCACAGGTTGCGCGGGGTGAGGAAGCCGTTCGCCTCGGCCTGGGAGGCCCCCAGAAGCAGCGAGGGTCGGCCCAGGACGAGGGTCGAATAGGCCTCGAAGGCCAGCCAGATCAGCAGAAGGGCGCCGATCATGCCCAGAAGGCGGGGGTCGATCTCGGTCGTGCGCAGAAAGCGGGCGATGCCGCCTTCGTGGGCGGTGTTCGCGGCGGGGGTCTGGGGTGCGTCGGTCATGTCCTCATCCAGCCAGAGAGAGGGATGCGGCTGGGCCGGTCCGGACGGGTCGTGCCCCGCCAGGTTTGCGCCGCGAAATGCGCGCAAGGCCACCCGCCATTGTCACGGTAGAGAAACCGGCGCCGCCCTGGGGACGGCGCCGGAAGGTCGGGTCAGGTCACTGGCAGGCGGCGACGCCTTCCATGGCGCCCTCGCAAGCCTGTTCCTTGGTGATGTGGCCCGCGTCGATCGCCAGGTTCAGCGTGTCCTTGGTGATCGGGGTCGGGTTCAGCAGGATGGCGTTCATTTCAACGCCCTTCTCGCCGCCCGAGAACTTGGTCGCGCCGGGGATCGCGTCCAGCGCGGTGCCTTCGGCCAGCATGCCGGCGATTTCGCCCGCAGCCTTGCCCAGGTCACGCGCGTTCTTCCAGACCGAAACGGTCTGGGTGCCGCGCGCCACGCGGTTGATCGCGGCAAGGTCGCCGTCCTGGCCACCCAGCGGAACGTTCAGGCCCTGAGCGGCCAGCGCGGCGGCAGCGCCACCGGCCATGCCGTCGTTCTGGCTCAGCACCGCGTCAACGGCGTTGTTGTTGGCGGTCAGGATCTGTTCCATGTTCTTCTGGGCGTTCTCGGGCTTCCAGCCGTCCGAGTTCGCTTCGCCGACGATCTTGATGTCGCCCGAGGCGACGGCCGCGCCGATCACCTCTTCCATGCCCTGGCGCAGGAAGCCGACGTTCGGGTCGCCCGGGTCGCCCTTGATGATCGCGTAGTTGCCCTTCGGGGCCACGGCGAACACCGATTCCGCGATGATGCGGCCCACGCCGACGTTGTCGAACGTCAGGTAGAAGGTGCGGTTGTCTTCGATCAGGCGGTCATAGCCGACGACCGGGATACCTTCGGCAGCGGCCTTTTCGATGGCCGGGGCGATGGCGTCCTTGTCCCAGGCGTTGATGATCAGCACGTCAACGCCCTGGGCGATCAGCGCGTCGATGTCCGACAGCTGCTTTTCCGCCGAAGACTGCGCGTCGGCCGAGACGTATTCGTTGCCGTCGGCTTCGATCGCCGCCTTCATCGCCGCTTCGTCGATCTTCCAGCGCTCTTCCTGGAACTGCGCCCAGCTCACGCCCACCTTCTTGCCCTCGGCCAGGGCGGCTGACGAAAAGCCTGCCGCCGCGATCACCGCAGCGAGAAACACCTTGTGCATTGTTATCCTCCCGTTGGATGCGGCCAGCGAATGGCCGGTCCGGCAGATTCGCCGGCACGCGGGGAAAGTGCCGCGAATAATTTCAGTTGTCAAAATAAAAATCATGGGCAAAGCTGGCGAAGCCTTGCGAAATGACGTAAATCTGCTGCGTTGCAGCGTAGACATGACGTATTTCGCAAGATTGCGGGGCTTTTTACTTTGGAGACCGAAGAAATGGTGCTGCAGGTGCCGAAAGACGAAGGGGAGGGGCCGCGCCGTGGCGTCGGACCGCTGATTCCCCCCTTGTCCGAGGCGCCGCGTCCGCTGCGCCAGCAGGTGTTCGAACGGGTCCGCGCCGCCGGGCTGATTCCGCGCGTCACCCTGGCGCGCGAACTGGCGGTGTCGCCGGCCAGCGTGACGACGATCACGCAAGAGCTGATCCAGGCCGGGCTGATCGAAGAGGTCGCCGCCCCGCGCGAGGGCGAGGCCGGCCGCGGCCGCCCGGCGATGGCCCTGGGCGTGCAGGCCGGCGCGCATCGCGTCGCCGGGATGAAGCTGTCGGACCGCGAGCATACCTGCGTCATCGTCGATTTTGCCGGCAACCTGATCGCCGACGACGTGATCCCCCGCCGCCCCGGCCCGATGGCCCCGGCCGAGTTGCTGGATGCCGTGGAAGCCCTGCTGGACCGGGTCTGCGCCAAGGCAGGGCTGCCGCGGTCGGGGCTTTCGGCAGTGGGCATCGGCGTGCCCGGTTTCGTCGACGGGGCCGAGGGGGTGGTGCTGTGGTCCTCGGTGCTGTCGGACCGCCAGGTGCCGCTGGCGGCGGCGGCGGCGGTGCGGCTGGGATTGCCGGTGACCATCGACAATGACGCCAATCTGGTCGCGCTGGCCGAGCTGTGGTTCGGCGCCGGGCGCAGCCTGTCGGATTTCGCGGTGGTCACCATCGAACACGGCGTCGGCATGGGGTTCGTGATGAACCACCGCATCTATCGCGGCGCGCAGCGGGTGGGGATGGAACTGGGCCATACCAAGGTGCAGCTGGATGGCGCGCTGTGCCGCTGTGGCCAGAGGGGCTGCCTTGAGGCCTATGTGGCCGACTATGCCCTGGCGCGCGAGGCGACGACGGCGCTGAACTGGGGCCACAAGGAGGGGCAGTCGATCGCCGTCCTGCTGGAAAGCCTTTATGATCACGCCAAGGCCGGCAACGCCACGGCGCGCAGCATCTTTCGCCGGGCCGGGCGCTATCTGGCGGTGGGGCTGGCGAATGTGGTGAACCTGTTCGACCCGGCGCTGATCATCCTGTCGGGCGAACGAATGCGCTATGACTACCTTTATGCCGCCGAAACCCTGGCCGAGATGGAAAACCTGGCGATCCAGACCGGCCGCCCGCGCCCGCCGATCGAGATTCACGCCTGGGGCGATCTTCTGTGGGCGCATGGCGCGGCGGCGCTGGCTCTGTCAGAGGTGACCGAGCGGCTGCTGTCGGGGCAATCGCGCGAGATCGCCGCTCAGTAGCCCGAGAAATCGGTGGCGGCGATGCGGGCCAGAACCGCCTCCATCGCGGCGACGGGGTCGGTGCCGGGGGCCTTGTCCATGACAGTGATGATCAGCATGCCGCGTTCGTCGATCAGAGCGGTCATCAGGTCGTCCTGCAGATACAGTTGCACCCGCCCGCGATCATGGAAAACGGCCTTGCCGCTTATCTCTTTGTCTGCGTGGTTCCCGAAGAACTGGCCGTTGGCGGCGGCGGTTTCAAGGGCCAAGGAGGCGGTCGTGATCCTGACAATCATCGTCACGCCGGATTCGACCGTTTTGGTCTGCACCATCGGCATGGCGGCAAAGAACATGAAATCCGGCGTGTCCTCCACGCCATCCAGCGGCGGCTCAGGGACGGCATCGGGGATGGCCGCCGTCAGTGCGGCTTCAAGACCGAGACGATGCGTCGCCAGAAGCGCGCGGTGGTCGGCCAGCGCGGCGACATGGGCCTGCACCTCGGGCAGGGATTCTAACGGCGCGGTGTCGATGGCGGAAAGTGCCGAGGCCAGCCGGTCGATTGCCTCGGCTTTGCCCTCACCCCTGCCTTCTGCATAGGCGGCGATCGACGGCGACAGTGCGGCCTGGACAATTCCTGACCATCGGGCGATGCGAGGCGCATCGGCGGGGATCAGATCATAGCCTTCCGCATCGGTAGCGGCCAGGTCGGCGATCTTGTCGCGATACCAGTCTGAGGTCGAGGCAGCCACAGTCAGAGAGACGAGGGTCAACCCCTTTGCGTCCTGATCCTGCAAACGGCATTCCGCACTCCAGTGCGGAAAGAGCAACCGGTTGGTCGGGCTGGGGTCGGGGTCGGCGGGGGTGCAGTCCATTCCCGGCACCTGCGGCATGGCGGCGGCAAGGGCGGGGATGATCTGGTCTGCAAGTGCGGCAAGGCGGGCCTCGCTGTCGGCCCGTTCATTGGCCAGCGCGGCAGGGGCAAGGACAAGCGCAAGAAGCAGGGCGGATACCTTCATTCCGCCCCCAGCAGGCCGCGCAGGCCCGCGCGGTAGTCGGGGTAGCGCAGGGTCACGCCCAGTTCGGTCTTGATGCGGTCGTTCCGCACCCGTTTCGACTCGGCATAGAAGCTGCGGGCCATCGGGGTCATCTCGGCCTGGTCATAGGGAATGGCAGGCGGTTCGGGCAGGCCCAGCAGGCGGGCGGCTTCGGCCAGCACGTCTTCGGGCGGCGCCGGGTCGTCGTCGCAGACATTGTAGGACGCGCCGGGGTTGGGGCGGGCGATGCTGGCGGCCAGCACCTGGGCGATGTCGTCGACTTGGATGCGCGAGAACACCTGGCCCGGCTTGATGATCCGCCGGGCGGTGCCATCGCGCACCTTCTCGAACGGGCCGCGGCCGGGGCCGTAGATGCCGGCCAGCCGGAAGACGTGCAAGGGCAGGCCGGTCGCGCGCCACTGATCTTCGGCCAGCACGCGCCAGCGGCCGCGGTCGCTGGCGGGGGTCAGGGGCGTGGTCTCGTCGACCCAGCCGCCCTGATGGTCGCCGTAGACGCCGGTGGTGGACAGATAACCCACCCATTGCGCGGGGGCGGTGGCGATGCCGGGGGCCGCGCGCAGGAACGGATCACCCTGCGCGTCGGGCGCGGCCGAGGCGAGGATGTGTGTCGCCCGCGCCAGCGCCGGGCCAAGGTCGCCGGGCCAGACCAGCAGCTGCACGCCGGTGGCGCTCAGCGCCTCGGCCTTGGCGGCGTTCCGGGTGGTGCCGATCACGGTCCAGCCCTGCGGGATCAGCAGGCGGGCAAGGGCGGCGGCGGAATAGCCGTGGCCAAGGGAAAGAAGCGTGGGCATGGGGCAGACTATCGGGGCCGGGCGGCGGGAATGCAAGCCGGCCGAGGCGCCGGGCGTCACCAAGCCGTCACTTGCGCCGTGCCCCCTGTTCCGGCTTATATGCCGGATCATATCGACGGACCGACCCGATGCAGGACGACGCGACCGACTTCCTTCTTCCCGACCCGCGCGCCCACCGCGCCTTTACCGATGCCGAGGCCGCGGTGACCGAGCTGGAGCGGCTGTATGCCGAAGCGACGGCGCATCTGTCGTGGCACTTCAACCAGGCGATCCACAAGGGCCGGCCGGCAGCGCGGGTGCGCGCCTTTTACCCCGAGGTCCGGCTGACGGTGACGACCTTTGGCCAGACCGACACGCGGTTGTCGTTCGGCCATGTGTCCTCGCCCGGCACCTATGCGACCACGATCACCCGGCCCGACCTGTTCCGCCAGTACCTGATCCAGCAGCTGGGCCTTCTGATCCAGAACCACGGTGTTCCGGTCGAGGTGGGGCCGTCCTCGACCCCGATCCCGGTGCATTTCGCGGTGGCGGGCAATCCGGGCGTGTCGGTGCCGCAAGAGGGCGTGCTGGAATTCTCCTTGCGCGACGTGTTCGACGTGCCGAACCTGGCGACGACGAACGACGACATCGTCAACGGCACGCTGACGCGCTATTCCGACGGCTCGGCCCCGCTGGCCCCGTTCACCGCGCAAAGGGTGGACTACAGCCTGGCGCGGCTGTCGCACTACACCGCGACCGATCCGGTGCATTTCCAGAACCACGTCCTGTTCACCAACTACCAGTTCTACGTCGACGAGTTCGAGGCCTATGCCCGGCAGATGCTGGCCGATCCGGCCAGCGGCTATACCGGCTTTGTCGCCACGGGAAATTCGGAGATCACCACGCCGGACGGGGTTCTGGTGCCAAGCGCCAAGACACCGCAGATGCCGACCTATCACCTGAAGCGGGCCGACGGGAACGGCATCACGCTGGTCAACATCGGGGTCGGCCCGTCGAACGCCAAGACCGCGACCGACCATATCGCGGTGCTGCGGCCGCATGCCTGGCTGATGGTGGGCCATTGCGCGGGGCTGCGGAACACCCAGGCGCTGGGCGATTTCGTGCTGGCCCATGCCTACCTGCGCGAAGATCATGTGCTGGATGATGACCTGCCGGTCTGGGTGCCCATTCCCGCGCTGGCCGAGATCCAGATCGCGCTGGAGCGCGCGGTGGCCGATGTGACCCAGCTGGAAGGGTTCGAGCTGAAGCGGATCATGCGGACGGGGACGGTGGCCACCATCGACAACCGCAACTGGGAACTGCGCGACCAGTCCGGCCCGGTGCGGCGGTTGTCGCAATCGCGCGCGGTGGCGCTGGACATGGAGTCGGCCACCATCGCCGCCAACGGGTTTCGGTTCCGGGTGCCCTATGGCACGCTGCTGTGTGTCAGCGACAAGCCGCTGCACGGAGAGCTGAAACTGCCCGGCATGGCCTCCGAATTCTACAAGACCCAGGTCAGCCGCCATCTGCAGATCGGCATCCGTGCGATGGAGCGGTTGCGCGAGATGCCGCTGGAGCGGATTCACAGCCGGAAACTGCGCAGTTTCGAGGAAACCGCCTTCCTCTAGGCGCGAAAACCGCGTGAATTTCTGCGTTTCGCGGCGATCTGGGTCTTGATTTCAGCGGCGAAAGCAAGTCTGTGGACGCTGGCCCGCGATGCGGGAAGGCCGGTGCTGCGCCCGGCCGAGGACAGCGGAACACAACAAACAGGGGATAGAAAATGTCCAAGCCCATGACCAAGACCCAACTGGTGGCCGCCATCGCCGAGGCGATGGGGGGCGACAAGAAGACCGCCGGCGCCGCCCTGGATGCGATTGCCGAAGTGGTCTCGAAGGAAGTCGCCGCCGGCGGCTCTGTCACCCTGCCGGGCTTGGGCAAGGTCACCTGCCGGGAACGCCCGTCGCGCCAGGTGCGCAACCCCGCCACCGGCGAGACGATGACCAAGCCCGCCGACAAGACGGTGAAGTTCTCGATCGCCAAGGCGCTGAAGGACCTGGTGAACGGCTGACCGCGCCAAGGCTGCGGAAGTCAGGGCCGCCCGTCGAGGCGGCCCTTTTTCATGGCGGGAGAGCGGGAATGTCGTTTCGGCAGGTCGCGATGGGGCTGGTCTTCGTGGCGCTGTGGTCTTCGGCCTTTGCCACGGCGCGGGTGATCGTGGCACACGCGCCGCCCCTTTGGGCGCTGTCGGCGCGGTTCCTGATCTCGGGCCTTGTGGCGGTGGCGCTGGCGCGTGCGCTGGGGCAGGACTGGCGGCTGAGCGGGCCGCAGGCGCGGTCGGTGGTGGTGTTCGGCCTGTGCCAGAATGCCGCCTACCTGGGACTGAACTTTGTCGCGCTGCAATGGGTCGAGGCGTCGCTGGCGGTGATCATCGCGGCGTCGATGCCACTTCTGGTGGCGGCGCTGGGCTGGGCCTTTGCCGGGCGGCGGGTGGCGCCGCTGGGGGTGCTGGGGCTGGCGCTGGGATTCCTGGGGGTGGCGGTGATCATGGGCAGCCGCGCCTCGGGCGGGGCCGATCCGGTGGGCATCCTGCTGTGCGTGATGGGCGCGCTGGCGCTGGCGGTGGCGACGCTGACGCTGGGCTCGGCGGCGGCGGGCGGCAATGTGCTGATGGTGGTGGGGTTGCAGATGCTGGTGGGGTCGGCCGCGCTGGGGGTGCTGGCGGCGGCGACCGAGACGCTGGCGCTGGACCCCGCGCCGGCGTTCTGGGCGGCCTTTGCCTGGCAGATCGCGGGGCCGGGGCTGGCCGCGACGCTGATCTGGTTTCGCCTGGTCGGAGAGATCGGGGCGGTGCGGGCCGCCGCCTTCCATTTCCTGAACCCCGCCTTCGGTGTGGCCGTGGCCGCCGTGCTGCTGGGCGAGGGGCTGGGGCTGCTGGATGGTCTGGGCGTGGCGGTGACCATGCTGGGCATCCTCTTGGTGCAGCGGTCGCGGATCGCGGCGCCGATGGCGTGACCGACGTTTCCCTGAGCCAAGCGCCGGGGGCATTCTGCCCCCGGACCCCCTGAGAGTATTTGCCAAAGAGCAAGCCTGAAGGGGCCCAGGTCGGCATCGCGGCGGCGTCGCGGTCCAGGGCGCGCAGGCGGCTGGGGCGGGCCTTGCAGCGGTCGATCCAGTCGCGGATCGAGGCGGTCAGCCAGGGATGGGCGATGCCGGCGGCCTGAAGGATCAGTACGGGTTCCAGCACGCCCTGATACCAGGCCATCCAGGCCGCGAAGGCGCCCCAGTCGGGGGTGCCGGGGGCGTGGGCGAGGCTGCGCGAGATGGTTGCGGGGCCGCTCGGCGGCCGGTCAGCCGATGCTGCCGCGGATGCCGCCGGTCTGTCCACGGTCCAGCAGAAGATGGTCCAGGATCACGGCGGCCATCATCGCCTCGCCCACCGGCACCGCGCGGATGCCGACGCAGGGGTCGTGGCGGCCCTTGGTGACCACCTCGACCGCCTCGCCGCGGGTGTTGACCGATGCGCGCGGCGTCAGGATCGACGAGGTGGGTTTCACCGCAAAGCGGCAGACGACGGGCTGGCCGGTCGAGATGCCGCCGAGGATGCCGCCGGCGTGGTTCGACCCGAAGGTCAGGCCCTGCGGCCCCATCGCCATCTCATCGGCGTTTTCCACCCCGGTCAGGGCGGCGGCGGCCAT
>JAGPCN010000186.1 GCA_018058035.1 Fuscovulum sp. | reverse complement strand
GCCCCCGCCCCCGGCTTCGCCGAAGCCCCCGCCGCCCGCATCCTGCCCCCCGACGAGGAGACGCAGTCGAACGAGGAGGTGCCGTCCGCCCATCCCCTTGGCGCGGCCCGGGCGCAAGTCCATGAAAACTGGATCATCGCGCAAACCGCCGAAGGCATCGTCATCGTCGACCAGCACGCCGCCCACGAACGCCTGGTCTACGAACGCCTCAAGGCGCAAATGGCCGCCCATGGCATCGCCCGCCAACCGCTGCTGATCCCCGAAATCGTCACGCTCTCCCCCGCCGACGCCGCCCTGATCCTTGCCGCCGCCCCTGCCCTGGCCAAAACCGGCCTGAGGGTTGAGCCCTTCGGCGGCTCTGCCGTCGCCATCACCGAAACCCCGGCGATCCTTGGCCCGGTCAACGGCGCCGCCCTCTTGGGCGACATCCTCGACGAACTGGCCGACAGCGGCCATTCCAGCCTGACCCGCGCCCGCATCGACGCGGTGCTGTCGCGCATGGCCTGCCACGGCTCGGTCCGCTCGGGCCGCCAGATGCGCCCCGAGGAAATGAACGCGCTGCTGCGCGAGATCGAATCCACCCCGAACTCGGCCCAGTGCAACCACGGCCGCCCCACCTTTGTGGAACTGAAACTCCACGACATCGAACGCCTGTTCGGCCGCCGATGATCACGCTGTTCGGCCAGCCCTATGCCTGGAACGCGCCCGAGGTCCTTCTCCTTGGCGCCGCCACGCTGATCCTCCTCATCTTCCTCGCCCTCATCCTCCGCGCCGCCTCCCGCGCCTCGGCCAATGCCGAACCGATGCTGCGCGAAGTGTCCTGGCTTTCCCAGAAGGTGCAGCAGATGGGCGAGTCGCAGGAGCGCCTGACCGGCGGGTTGGTGCATGTGTCCGAGGCGCAGGCCAAGTCGCAGACGTCCATGCTGCACCTGATGGAAACCCGCCTGGCCGATGTGCAGCGCCAGATGACCGAGGCGCTGCACGGCACCTCCACCCGCACCGCCCGCAGCCTTGGCGAGTTGCAGCAGCGGCTGGAAACCATCGACAAGGCCCAGGCCAACATCGAGAAGCTGTCGGGCAACGTCCTTTCGCTACAGGACATCCTGTCGAACAAGCAGACCCGCGGCGCCTTTGGCGAAATCCAGCTGCATGACATCGTGCAGAAGGCCCTGCCGAAAGACGCCTATACCATGCAGGCGACGCTGACGAACGGCCGCCGCGCCGACTGCCTGATCCACCTGCCCAATCCGCCCGGCCCCATCGTCATCGACGCCAAGTTCCCGCTGGAGGCCTACGAGGCCCTGCGCCGCGCCGACACGCCCCGGGCGCAACAGGAAGCCGGACAACTCTTGCGCAGCGCCGTCCGCACCCATCTGAAAGCGATTGCCGAGAGATACATCCTCGACGGCGAAACCGCCGACGGCGCGCTGATGTTCCTGCCGTCCGAGGCGGTCTATGCCGAACTTCACGCCAACTTCCCGGATGTGGTGCGCGAAGGCTTTGCGCTGAAGGTCTGGATCGTCTCGCCCACCACCTGCATGGCGACGCTGAACACCATGCGCGCCGTGCTGAAAGACGCCCGGATGCGCGAACAGGCCGGCGCGATCCGCAAGGAACTGGCGCTGCTTTACGCCGACGTCGACCGCCTGTCCGACCGCGTCGGCAACCTGGACCGCCACTTTTCCCAGGCAGCGAAGGACATCGAGGAGATCAAGACCTCTTCGGACAAGGCCGCCAGACGCGCCCGCCGGCTGGACAACTTCGACTTCGAAGACCTTGCACCGGACGATCCCGCCCGGGCGATCGGCCCGCAGGCCGCCGAATGACCGGACCGATCGCCAAACAGCAGGGCGACCGAATTTTCGTCGAAAATTCATGCCCATCCTGACCCACCTGCACCCCGCCGACTACGGCCGCCAGCCCTGGAAGAACGGCCGCGGCACCACGACCGAGCTGTGGCGGCTGGAACGAGACGGAACCCTTCTCGTCCGCCTCTCCCGCGCCGCCGTGGTCGAGGACGGGCCGTTTTCCCTGTTCCCGGCGATCGAGCGCAACCTCACCGTCCTCTCGGGCCCCGGCTTCCATCTCAGGGGCGAGGGCATCGACCTGCGCTGCGACCCGCTGGTGCCGGTGGCCTTTCCGGGCGACGTGGCGCTGACGGCCACCGAAACGCAGGACATGCAGTCCGACGACTTCAACGTGATGACCGCCCGCAGCCTGCCGAAACCCTGGGTGCTGCCGGTGCAGAACGACAGCCTGGCCGCGGGTGGATTGCTGGCGCTTTATGCCCTTGGTCCCTGCCGGATGAACGGCCAGGACATGGCGCGCGACGACCTGATCCTGACCGACGGCCCCGCCACGCTGTCGGGCGACTGGCCGGTGATCGCGGTTCGGCTGCACGGGCTCTGACGCAAGGTAGGATGGGCAATATTGCCCATCCTACGGGTCAGATCCGGAAGAACGGTTGCGCCAGGCGCGGCATCAGGGCCTTGAAGCGCAACGGCGCCTCGGTCGCGGCCAGGCAGATGCAGACCTCGCCCGGTTCGGCCACTGGAACATGCTCCAGCGTGTCGTCGGCGATCTCGACATCGCCGGGCCCGAACCGCCCGGTCTCGTCGCGGAAGGCGCCCTGCAGCACCAGCGTCATCTCAAGGCCCCTGTGGCCGTGATCCGGCACCGCGACCCCGCCCGGAATGCGCAGCAGCCGGGCCGAGGCAAAGCGGTCGGTCGGCAGGATCGCCTGGCGGACGCCCTTGCCCACCGGCTTCCACTTCACCGACTCAAGCCCGCCACCCAGGTAATCGGCCAGCGGCGCGGGCACGCCGCCCGCCCGGCGCCGGGACGGCCCTTTCGGCTCTTGCGCCAGGCCGTCCAGCCGCGCCAGCGCCGCACCCAGGGCGCCTTCGCCCAGGGGCACCGCCGCGCCGGTGTCGAGCAGCGCACCGCCCAGCGTCTCCAGCGTCATCGACCGCGCCCGGCAGTCGTCGCACATCGACAGATGCACCGCCACGACCAGCCCGAAGGCTTCGGGCAGGTCGCCGGCCGCGTGGGCCGCCAGCAGTTCGTCGCTCAGGTGATGACGGATATTCGTCGTCATTGCCGTCTCAGTCCCTTCCCATTTCCCGCCGCAGCCTGTCCAGCGCCAGCCGGATCCGCGACTTGATCGTTCCCAGCGGCAGCCCGGTTTCGGCTGCCAGTTCCCCGTGCGAGCGATCGCCCCAATAGGCCCGCTCGATCAGCTCTTTCTGCGCCGCGGGCAGCGCCTGCAAAGCCCGCCCCAGTTCCCGCGCCTCCTGCTCGGCCGCAAAGACATCGGCCTGATCGGGCGCCTCGCCGCCCTGGGCCCAGTCCAGATCCTCGGGCTCGGGCCGGCGCGACTTGCGCAGCGCGTCGATCCGGCGGTTGCGGGCGATGGTGAAGACCCAGGTCGCCACGCTCGCCTTGGCCGGGTCGAAAAGATGTGCCTTTTGCCAAAGCGTCGCCATCACGTCCTGCGCACATTCCTCGGCCAGCGCCGCATCGGCCCCTGATTTCATCAGGAACCCCTTCACCCGCGGCGCAAAGTGCCGGAACAGCGCCGCAAAGGCCGCCCGGTCACCGTGATCCCGCACCGCCAGCAGCAGCGCCGCCCAGTCGGTTTCCTGCCCGTTTCCTTCCAACTGCCTGCCCCGGCCCGAATTCGTTGCCTTTCCAGCAGCATAACCGCCCGGAAAGACCCGTGCATCCGATTTCGCCACAGCCTCTGCATCGAACATCATCCCGCTTGTACGCGGCCCGCGGCGGATCGGATCACTGCGCGCGTGGCCCTGACGTAACTGTCAACCATGATTGACATCTAGCCCTGACAATTTGCTTGCACAGAGTGATCCGAAACTTTCTTCGTGGCGTATCACCAGCAGAAGAACCAACCCGGGACAGATCATGCCTTTTGAACGGTTTCGCCAGCCTCCGCTTCGCATCGCCGTTGTTGGGGGCGGCATCACCGGATTGTCCTCGGCCCTGGCCCTGTCTGCCAGCCACGCCGTCACGCTGTACGAATCCGCCCCCCGGCTGGGCGGCCATGCGCGCACGCTGATTGCCGGCAAACGGGGCGACCAGCCGGTCGATACCGGCTTCATCGTCTTCAACCACGTCAACTACCCGCACCTGACGCGGCTGTTCGACCGGCTTCAGGTGCCCACCGCGCCGTCGTCGATGACCTTCGGCGCCTCGACCCTCGGCGGGCGGCTGGAGTTCGCGCTGAAGACGCTGGACAAGGTCTTTGCCCAACGCTGGCGCATCGCCGATCCGCGCTATCTGCGGATGATCGGCGACATCCTCCGTTTCAACACCCGTGCCGAAACCCTGGTGACCCCGGGCATGACCATCGCCGGCCTTCTGGACGCGCTTGGCACCGGCCCCTGGTTCCGCGACCACTACATCACCCCGTTTTCAGGCGCGATCTGGTCGACGCCCACCCAAGGCATCCTGGAGTTCCCGGCGCATGCCCTGGTCAGCTTCTTCCGCAATCACGGCCTTTTCGGTCGCCGCCACCAGCACCAGTGGCACACCGTGCGCGGCGGCTCGGTCGAATATGTCACCCGGCTGACCGCCGTCCTGGCGCGGCAGGGCGTAGACCTGCGCCCCTCGGCCCCGGTCAGCGCCATCCGCCGCAGCGCCGGAGGTGTCATCCTCCACAGCCCGGGCGCGGAGCCTGAATTCTTCGACCAGGTGGTGATGGCGACCCATGCCGACGTGTCGCTGTCGCTTCTGGCCGATGTCACGCCCGCCGAACGCGCCGCCCTTGGCGCCTTCCGCTTTCAGCCGAACGAGGCCGTGCTGCACGCCGACCCCCGCCTGATGCCGAAACGGCGCAAGGTCTGGTCGTCGTGGAACTATGTAGAACCCGATGGCCACCGCCCCGACCGCATCTCGCTGACCTACTGGATGAACGAGTTGCAGCCGATCCCGCAGGACGATCCGCTGTTCGTCACCCTGAACGCCACTTCGGGCCTGCGCGATGAACTGGTGCATGACGTGACCACCTTCCGCCACCCGATGTACGACCTGGCCGCCTTGCAGGCGCAGCGCGACATCGCGGCGATGAACGGCACCGGCAACACCTGGTTCTGCGGTGCCTGGATGCGCAACGGCTTTCACGAGGACGGCATCGCCATCGCCACCGAAACGGCCCAGGCCCTGATGGCCCGCGCGGCCGAGCGCGAGGCCGCATGACCCCCGCCGCCGTCGACCACATCCGGGGCGAAACCTTCCACGGCCGCAAGGGCGCGCTGGAAAACCGCTTCCGCTATTCGGTCGACTATGTGCTCTTGAACCCCGAAACCGCCACCGGCCCGGCGCTGTTTTCCCGCAACGCCCGCAACCTTGCCTCGGTGCATGACAGCGACCATGGCGGCCCGCCCCGCCAGGGCCGCGGCACGGCGTGGGTGCGCGAGACGCTGGCCACCATGGGCGCCCCGGGCGGAGAGGATATCCTCCTCCTCGCCCAGCCGCGCATCCTCGGGCACATCTTCAACCCGGTGTCGTTCTGGCTTTGCCATGACGGCAAGGGCAACCTGCGGTCGGTCATCGCCGAGGTGTCGAACACCATGGGCGACCGTCATTCCTACCTGTGCACCAAGCCGGACGGATCGCCGATCACCCGCACCGACACGCTGACCGCGCAGAAGATCTTTCACGTCTCGCCGTTCCAGCCCGTTGCCGGCAGCTATGCCTTCCGCTTCGACATCCGTCCCGACCGGATCGGCATCTGGATCGACCTGACCACCCCCGAAGGCGGGCTTTACACCAACCTCACCGGCCCGCGCCGCGCGCTGACCAACCGGGCGATCCTCGCCTCATGCCTGCGCCGGCCCTTCGGGTCGCGCCGGGTGCTGGCGCTGATCCACTGGCAGGCGCTGAAACTTTGGATCAAGGGCGCGCGCTTCCGCCGCCGCAGCCCGCCGCCCGCGCAAGACGTCAGCCGGTGACCGGCGCCCACCTGCCCGCCCGCCTTCCGGCTTGGTCCCTGTTCGCGGCCCTGATCGCCACCGCCGGGCTGCCGATCTATATCCACGCGCCGAAGTTCTACCTGGATACCTACGGCACCTCGCTGGCCGCCCTTGGCACCGTGCTGGCCGCCCTGCGGCTGATCGACCTGGTGCAGGATCCCCTCTTGGGCTGGCTGGCCGAGGCGACGCGCCCCGCCCGGCGCGCCATGGTGGCCGCGGCCTCGGCCCTGATGGCCGTCAGCCTCTGGGGCCTTTTCGCCGTTACGCCCCCCCTTCCGGCGCTCTGGTGGTTCGCGATCACGCTCACCGGCCTGTTCTCGGGCTTTTCCTTCCTGACCATCTGCTTTTACGCTGACGGAGTGGCCAAGGCCGCCACCCTTGGCCCGCAAGGCCACATCCGCCTGGCGGGGTGGAGAGAGGCGGGTTCCCTCCTGGGCATCTGCCTCGCCGCCGTCGCCCCGGTCGCGCTGGTGGCCGTCACCGACGCCCCCTTCACCGCTTTCGCGGCCATCTTCTGCGGCCTTGCCCTGATCGCCACCCTGGCGATGCACCGCGAATGGGCCACCGCATCCGCGCCCAGCCGCAACCCCGTCGCCCTGTTCCGCCCGGCGCTCGCCGACCCGCTGGCCCGGCGGCTCTTGCTGATCGCCCTGCTGAACGCCGCGCCGGTCGCCGTCACGTCCAGTACCTTCCTGTTCTTCGTCGAAAGCCGCCTTCGGGCGCCCGGCCTCGAAGGCCCGCTGCTGCTGCTGTTCTTCCTTTCCGCCGCGGTCTCCACCCCGCTCTGGACCCGTGCCGCCGCGCAACAAGGCGCGAAACCCGTGCTGATGGCCGGCATGGCCCTGTCGATCGCCGCCTTCCTCTGGGCCGTCACCCTGGGCGGCGGCGACACCCTGGCCTTCGCCGTGATCTGCGCCGCCTCGGGCGCGGCCCTTGGTGCTGACCTGACGCTGTTGCCCGCGCTTTTCGCCGCCCGCCTGGCCCGGCTGGGGTCCGATACCGAGGGCGCCGCCTTTTCGCTGTGGAACTTCGTCTCCAAGCTGTCGCTGGCGCTGGCCGCCGCCACGCTTTTGCCCGCGCTGCAGGCCGCGGGCTTTCGCCCCGGCCCCGACAACCCGCCCCAGGCCCTTCTGGCACTGTCGCTGATCTATGCGGCGTTGCCCTGCGTATTGAAGCTGATCGCCATCGCGCTGCTGTGGCGCACGCCCATCGGAAAGGACGCCCTGCCGTGACCACGCCCCTTGCCCTCATTGTCGGAGCCGCCCTGGCGCTGGCCCTGGTGCTGGCGGTCCTGGTGCTGCGGAGCCGGCTGGCCTCGTTCCGCGCCCAGCGACCCGACCACTATTCCCACCTGGGCCCCACCTTCGACTTGCACCGCCACCTCTCCGGCCCACTACTGATGGAGGGCGTGCTCTACGGCCCCGCCGGCCGCGTCACCTCGCGCTTCACCGCCACCGCGACCGGCACATGGGAAGGCGACACCGGCACCCTGGCCGAGGTCTTCCATTATGACACCGGCCGCGTGCAGCCCCGCGAATGGCGCCTGCGCATTCTGCCCGGCGGGCGGATCGAGGGGCTGGCCGATGATGTCGTCGGCACCGCCACCGGCCAGGCCTCGGGCCCCACCGTGCAGATGCGCTACCGCTACCGCCTGCCACCCGAGAACGGCGGCCATGTCCTGACGGTGACCGACTGGATGTACCTGACCGATGGCGGCGTGATCCTGAACCGCAGCCAGTTCGCCAAGGCCGGTCTTGTGGTGGCCGAGCTGGTGGCGACGATCCGCCCCGACCCCGCCGCCCAGGCCAACGCCCAGCCCGCCCGCGACATGGCGGCGGAATGAGATCGTTCGCGGGCCAGACCTGGTGGCTTGTCGGCGCCTCCGAAGGGCTGGGCCTGGCGCTGGCCCGCAAGCTTTCGGCGGCGGGCGCAAAGGTCATCCTCTCGGCCCGCACGCAAGAGACGCTGGACAAGGCCCTCGCCACCCTGCCGGGGCCGGCCCGCGCGGTGGCGATGGACGTGGCCTCCGACGACAGCGTCGCCCAGGCGGCAGCGCAGGTTGGCCCGGTGCACGGGCTGGTGTTCCTGGCCGCGCTTTACTGGCCGATGAGCGCGCAGGACTGGGACGCCGCCAAGGCGACCGCGATGTGCGATGTCAACTTCACTGGCTGCGCCCGCGTGCTGGGACAGGTGGTGCCGCAGATGGTGGCGCGCGGGTCGGGGCACATCGTGCTGACCGGGTCGCTCTCCGGCTTCCGCGGCCTGCCCGGCGCCATCGGCTACGCCGCCTCGAAAGCCGGAGTGATGGTGCTGGCCGAATCGCTTTACGCCGACCTACGCGGCAGCGGCATCACCGTGCAGGTGGCGAACCCCGGCTTCATCCGCACCCGGCTGACCGCGATGAACGACTTCCGCATGCCCTTCATCCAGGAGCCCGAAGCCGCCGCCGACCTGATGCTGCGCCACATGGCGACGAGCGGGTTCAAGCGCAGCTTCCCGCGCCCCTTCTCCTGGCTGTTCCGCGGCGGCCAGTTGCTGCCCGATGCCCTCTGGTTCCGCCTGTTCCCACCCGCAAACCGCCGGTGAAGCAATTGCCGCCTGACGGCGAAGCCTTTCCTCTCGTCGTCGGCAGTCGCCTCCTCCTCGGCTGATGGGGGCATCCTGCCCCCAAACCCCCTGGGGGTACTTGCACCGGACTGAAGACAAAGCC
>JAGPCN010000185.1 GCA_018058035.1 Fuscovulum sp. | reverse complement strand
TTCAGCGGGTTGACCTCGAGGTCGTTGTCGCGGCTGTGCTCGCCGATGATCATGCCGACATAGACCTGTTCCTGCGGCCCGATGAACATGCGGCCGCGGTCTTCCAGGTTCCACAGCGCATAGGCCACGGAAACCCCGGCCTCGGTGCTGATCAGGACGCCCTGGCGGCGGCCCTGGATGGCGCCCTTGAACGGAACCCAGCCGTGGAAGATACGGTTCAGTACGCCGGTGCCGCGGGTATCGGTCAGGAACTGGCCCTGATAGCCGATCAGCCCGCGCGAGGGCACATGGGCGATGATGCGGGTCTTGCCCACGCCGGCCGGCTTCATCTCGACCAGTTCGCCCTTGCGTTCGCCGGTCAGCTTGTCGATCACCGCGCCCGAGAATTCGTCATCGACGTCGATGATGACCTCTTCGACCGGCTCGTTGCGCACGCCGTCGATGTCGCGGAAGATCACGCGCGGGCGGCTGATCGACAGCTCAAACCCTTCGCGGCGCATGTTCTCGATCAGCACGCCCATCTGCAATTCGCCGCGGCCCGAGACCTCGAACGCCTCGCCGCCGGGGGTGTCGGCGACCTTGATGGCGACGTTGACTTCGGCCTCTTTCAGCAGCCGGTCGCGGATCACGCGGGACTGCACCTTGTTGCCGTCGCGGCCTGCCAGCGGGCTGTCGTTGATCCCGAAGGTGACGGTAATCGTCGGCGGATCAATGGGTTGCGCGGGGATGGCGGTATCCACCTCAAGCGCGCAGAGGGTGTCGGCGACGGTCGCCTTGGTCATGCCCGCAAGGGTGACGATGTCGCCCGCCACGGCTTCGTCGATCTGGGTCTGGGCGAGGCCGCGAAAGGCCAGGATCTTGGTGACGCGGAACTGTTCGATCCGCTCGCCGGTGCGCGACAGGGCCTTGAGGCTGGTGCCGGTGCTGATGCGACCGGATTCGACGCGTCCCGTGAGGATGCGGCCCAGGTAGGGGTCGGCCGACAGGGTGGTGGCCAGCATCGAGAAGGGCTCGGTCTCGCGTGCCAGCTGCTTCGGCGCGGGGACGTGGCGGACGATCAGGTCGAAGAGGGCCGACAGGTCCTTGCGCGGGCCATCCAGGTCATTGTCCGCCCAGCCAGAGCGGCCCGAGGCGTAGACATGCGGGAAATCCAGCTGGTCGTCATTGGCGCCCAGGTTGGCGAACAGGTCGAAGACCTCGTTCAGCGCGCGGTCGGGTTCGGCGTCGGGCTTGTCGACCTTGTTCAGCACCACGATCGGGCGCAGCCCCAGGGCCAGCGCCTTGGAGGTGACGAATTTCGTTTGCGGCATCGGGCCTTCGGCGGCATCGACCAGCAGGCAGACGCCGTCGACCATGCTGAGGATCCGCTCGACCTCGCCGCCGAAATCGGCGTGGCCGGGGGTGTCGACGATGTTGATCCGGGTGCCGTGCCATTCGACCGAGGTCGCCTTGGCCAGGATGGTGATGCCGCGCTCACGCTCGATGTCGTTGCTGTCCATCGCCCGTTCGCTGACCTGCTGGCCCTCGCGGTAGGTGCCGGACTGCTTGAGCAGTTCATCGACGAGGGTGGTCTTGCCATGGTCGACATGCGCGATGATGGCGATGTTGCGAAGCTCCATCGGAGGCGGTCACTTTCGTTTGTCAGCTTTGGCCGCGGCGATAGCGCAAGGCCGGCGGAAACGCCAGAGGAACCTTTCAGGCGGCGTTTCAGGCCGCGATATAGCGGTCGCGGCGGTGGTTGATTGCGATGACCAGGTTCACCACCACGGCACCGAGGAAGCTGATCGCGACGGTCTTCGGCGGCACCACCAGGAAGGCCAGCGCGAAGAGGGCGGCGTCAAAGCCCAGTTGCACCCAGCCCGCGCGCAGGCCGGTGCGGTCTTGCAGCATCAGCGCCACGATGCCCACACCGCCCAAGGAGGCTCCGTGGCGGAACAGCGCCAGCAGCGCCGAGCCGGAGAGAAAGCCGAACAGCACCGCGCCCAGCCAGGGGTTCACCTTGGCAAAGGACAGCTGCTGCGGCATCCAGACTGACAGGCCCGACAGCAGGGCAACGGCGGCAAAGGTCTTGGCGGTGAAGCGGGCGCCCATGCGCAGGTAGCCCAGGATGTAGAACGGCAGGTTGACCGCAAAGAACACCGGGCCAAAGGACCATCCGGTGGCGTATGCGATCAGCACGGCCAGGCCCGCGGTCTGGCCGGTGACCAGGCCCAGGTGGGTCAGGAGCGTGATGCCGAAGGCCGCCATGGTGGCGCCATAGGCGATGCCTTGGGCATCCTCGATCAGGCTGTGGCGGTCAGGGTCGGTCATGGCGGCGGCTTACGCCCGGGCGCGGCCCAGGAAAAGCCCCTCAGGCCGCGACATAACGGTCGCGGCGGTGGTTGGCGGCCAGGAACAGCGAGAACACCGTGGCGCCAAGGAAACTGTACGCCAGCGTATCCAGCGGCAGGATCAGCGCCGCGACGGCAAAGATCACCGCATCGGACAGCAGTTGGGCATGGCCGGCCTTGAATCCGGTGCGATCCTGCACCTCGATCCACAGGACGGAAAGGCCGCCGAAACTGCCGCCGTGCCGGATGGCGGCCAGCGCCGCGATGCCGAACAGAAGGCCGAACAGCAGGGCGGCGACGGCGGGCTGGATGTCTCCAAGCTCGATCCAGCGCGGCAAGAGGGCGACCAGTGCCGACAGGGCGGCGGTGGTGGCCAGCGTCTTCAGCGCAAAGCGCGCGCCAAGGCGCACCCATGCCAGGCCCAGGAAGGGCAGGGTGACGGCGAAGTAGACCGCCGGAAACGGCAGGCCGGTAAGATGGGAGACCAGCACCGCGATGCCGGTGGTCTGGCCGGTGACAAAGCCCATGTGGGTCAGGATGTGCATCCCCAGGGCTGCCATGGTGACGCCGAAGGCGATGCCCTGCGCGTCATCCACCGCCGAATGGCGCAAAGGGTCGGTCTGGCCTTGGGGAACGCGGTCGGGCATGGGCAAGGGCCTTGGCGGGGGATGCCCGGAACATAGGGCCTGACGCGTACAAAGTCAATCTTGCTGACCTATATGCCCGCAAAGCAAACGGGCCGGAGGTTTCCCCCGGCCCATGCTACGGATCAGACCGCCAAGGCCTTGTTCAGGTATTCGTCCACCTTCTCCAGGTAGCCCATCGTGGTCAGCCACTTCTGGTCCGGCCCGACCAGCAGCGCCAGGTCCTTGGTCATCCAGCCATCCTCGACCGTCTGCACGCAGACCTTTTCCAGCGTGGTCGCAAAGGTCATCAGCGCCGCGTTGCCGTCCAGCTTGGCGCGATGCTTCAGGCCGCCGGTCCAGGCGTAGATCGAGGCGATGGAGTTGGTGCTGGTCTCCTTGCCCTTCTGGTGCTCGCGGTAGTGGCGGGTGACGGTGCCGTGCGCCGCCTCGGCCTCGACCACCTGGCCATCGGGCGTCAGCAGGACCGAGGTCATCAGGCCGAGGCTGCCGAAGCCCTGCGCCACGGTGTCGGACTGCACGTCGCCGTCATAGTTCTTGCAGGCCCAGATGTAGCCGCCCGACCATTTCAGCGCGGAGGCCACCATGTCGTCGATCAGGCGGTGTTCGTAGGTGATGCCCTTGGCCTTGAACTGGTCGGCGAATTCGGCGTCGAAGACCTGCTGGAACAGGTCCTTGAAGCGGCCGTCATAGGCCTTGAGGATGGTGTTCTTGGTCGACAGATAAACCGGCCAGCCCTTCATCAGCCCATAGTTGAACGACGACCGGGCAAAGTCGATGATCGACTGGTCGAGGTTGTACATGCCCATGGCCACACCGGCGGCGGGGGCGTCGAACACGTCCTTTTCGATGACCGTGCCATCTTCGCCGACGAATTTCATCGTCAGCTTGCCCTTGCCGGGAAAGCGGAAGTCGGTGGCGCGGTATTGGTCGCCAAAGGCATGGCGGCCGACGACGATGGGCTGGGTCCAGCCCGGAACCAGGCGCGGCACGTTGCGGCAGATGATCGGCTCGCGGAAGATCACGCCGCCCAGGATGTTGCGGATGGTGCCGTTCGGCGATTTCCACATCTGCTTCAGGCCGAATTCCTCGACCCGCTGTTCGTCCGGCGTGATGGTGGCGCATTTCACCGCGACGCCGACTTCCTTGGTCTTCAGGGCCGAGTCGATGGTGATCTGGTCGTTCGTCGCATCGCGGCTTTCGATGCCGAGGTCGTAGTACAGCAGATCGACGTCCAGGTAGGGCAGGATCAGTTTCTTCTTGATGAAGTCCCAGATGATCCGGGTCATCTCGTCGCCGTCCATCTCGACGATGGGATTGGCCACCTTGATCTTGGTCATGGGTCTGCCCTTTCGCTGGGGATTCGCTGGCCGTGCTATAGCGGAAAGGGTGGGGGCGGGAAAGATGGTATGCGGTGGTATACCGAATTTGCCGCAATTGGGTTCCCTACCTTGACCGGGATCGACCTTGGGTTGAAACTTGCCGCCATCCAAGGGGGGGCCAAGGGAGGGCGCGATGAAGAACCTGGCGATCTTCTGCGACGGCACCTGGAACTATCTGGATGCGACCGAGCCGACCAATGTCGCGATCCTGTCGCGGTCGCTGCGGCCGCAGACCGAGGACGGGGTCCGTCAGGTGGCGATCTACCTGCCCGGCGTCGGCACCCGCAAGGAAAAGGCGGGGATGGTCGAAACGGCGGTCGACCGGGTCACCGGGGGGGCCTTTGGCTGGGGGCTGAACGGACGGATCGAGGCCGCCTATCGCGAGGTGGCCGAGCATTACGAACCGGGTGACCGGCTGTTCCTGTTCGGCTTTTCCCGCGGCGCCTACACCGCGCGGTCGCTGGCCGGCCTGATGCGCAACTGCGGCCTGCCTGCGCCCGAAACGATGAAGCGCATCCCCGAGGCGATGCGGATGTACCGCGACCGGCTGCCCTCGTCGCACCCCGACGCGCCTGGCCCGCTGCGCTTTCGCGCCGGGTTCTCTCCGGGCTTTGCCACCAGCGAGACCGACCGTCTGGTGCGCAAGGGGCCGGTCGGGATGCTGACGGTCGATTACCTGGGCGTCTGGGATACCGTCGGCGCGCTTGGGGTGCCCGACCAGTTCGCGGGCCTCGCCGGGGCCTTCAACGGCAAGTACAAGTTCCACGACCTGCGGCTGTCCAGCATGGTGCAATCGGCCCGCCACGCGGTGGCGATCGACGAACGCCGCAAGACCTTTCCGCCGACCCTGTGGGACAACCTGACCGACCTGAACCGCGACCAGGCCGCGCAGCCCTACCGGCAGGAATGGTTTCCCGGCGTGCATGGCGGGGTGGGCGGCGGCGGGCCGGTCCGCGGCCTGTCCAACGCGGCGCTGCTGTGGGTCGCCGAAGGGGCCGAGGCCCTGGGGCTGGAACTGGCGGCGGACCGCAAGACCGCGCTGGCGGCCAAGGTCGACATCGCGGCCCCGGTCGACAACCAGACCGACCCCAAGGGCCTGGTCGACCGGCTGATGGAGCGCAATGCCGCTGACCGCTCGCCGCCCGGGTCGCTGCAGGCGATCTCGCAGGTGGCGCGCGACCGCTGGCGGCTGCACGGCTATCGCCCGGTGCCGCTGCGCCCCTTTGGCCCGCGGCTGGACCCCGCGGTGATGCCCGACGACTGGACCGACTGACTAGCGCGGGTTGCGGTCGAACCAGGGCCGCGCCCTGGCGCGCACCCAGTCCCACAGGCGGGGCGCGCCGCGGGCGACCTTGGTGCCGACGCGGGCTTCCAACTGGTCGAAGGTGACACCGTAGGTGGCCCAGGTGCCGCCGCCCGACATCAGGTTCGCCATCACCGGCTGCACCCGGTCCAGGCTTTTGGCGAAGACCGCGTCCGGCGTCTCGGCCGCTTCGAATTCGTCCCAGAGCGCGCGGAAATCCTGGGCCAGATCGTCCGGCAACAGGCCAAAGATGCGGTCGGCCGCGCGCTGCTCGGCGGCCACCGTCTGGGCGCTGGCATGGGCCTGGCCGTTCGCCGAATGGATCGGCACATCGCCCACGTCAATCTCCACTAGGTCATGCAGCAGAAGCATG
Organism: Fuscovulum sp.; assembly: GCA_018058035.1. Lineage (GTDB taxonomy): Bacteria > Pseudomonadota > Alphaproteobacteria > Rhodobacterales > Rhodobacteraceae > Pseudogemmobacter. Next base: position 2,669 of record JAGPCN010000185.1, on the reverse strand, counting down.
CGGATCACCCGGTCGATCGACACATCCGGGGGCGCATGGTCTGACAATACCAGGGCGTATAGTGCCAGGTGCCAGGAATGCTCGCCCGAATTCTCGCGGCGCGAGCCATCGACCAGCGTGGTTGCCCGCAGGACGGATTTCAGGCGGTCGGCCTCGTTCAGAAAGGCGAACTGTTGCGTCAGACGGTCGGTCATGCGGGCCTCGGTGCGCTGCGCCAAAGGGCGATCAGGACGGCCGCGTAACCGAACGGGATCAGCAGCAGCAACAGAAAACCGCCGTCCATGCCCTTGCGGTCGCACTGATTCAGGGCGTCGACGTCAAGCAGCGGAAGGATCGTCGCCGCCGTCAGCAGGGCCCAAAGCAGCATGGTTCCGCGCCGATTGCCGCGGGTCAGCCAGATCAGCGCCAGCGCGGCAAAGGGCAGGGCGGCCAGCAGGCCCAGGGGATGCAGCAGGAACCGCGCCTCGGACAGGACCGCCTGGGCCAGCGGCATCGGCGCGACCCCGGACCCGGCATTGATGCAGTCGTGCCAAGATTGCCACGCGATCCCCAGCAGCAGATAGCAGGCTGCGACCGGCAGCACGGCCATGCCCAAGGCGATGGCCGCTGCCCTCAATGCCCCAGGCTCACGTCCCGCGGCGCCTCTGGCGCCTTGCCGCCGTCGCGGTGCGCCTTCAGCGTGCGCACCAGGAAGTCGCGGCCGCGGCGTTCGGCCAGACGGATGCGGATCGAGGTCATGAAGGCCTCTTGCAGGGTGGGCGAGGCCGCCAGCAGCACCTTGCCCACCTGTTCGTAAAAGGTGTCGTTGCCCAGTTCCGCCTGGCTGTCCAGCACGTCCTTGGCCAGTTGGTCGGCCAGGTCCTGGATAAACGACATCAGCGCGTTCCTTCGGTCATGCGGCGGCGGACATAGTCGGTGACCGTTTCGATCATCGGCTTCATATGCGCCTCTTCATCCTTGAAGAAGTGGTCGGCGCCCTCGACCTCGACATGGGTGATGGTGATGCCCTTCTGCTCGTGCAGCTTGCCGACCAGGGTCTTGGTGTCCTTGGGCGGGGCTACCTTGTCGGCGGTGCCGTTGATGATCAGGCCCGACGAGGGGCAGGGCGCCAGGAAGGAAAAGTCGTACAGGTTGGCGGGCGGCGCGACCGAGACGAAGCCGGTGATCTCGGGGCGGCGCATCAGAAGCTGCATGCCGATCCAGGCGCCGAAGGAAAAGCCCGCGACCCAGCACTGCTTGGAGTTCTGGTTCATCGACTGCAGGTAATCCAGCGCCGAGGCCGCATCGCTCAACTCTCCGATGCCCTGGTCATATTCGCCCTGCGACCGTCCGACACCTCGGAAGTTGAACCGCAGCACGGTAAAACCCAGGTTGTAGAAGGCATAGTGCAGATTGTAGACGACCTTGTTGTTCATCGTGCCGCCATAGGCGGGGTGCGGGTGCAGCACGATGGCAATCGGGGCGTCGCGGTCCTTCTGGGGGTGGTAGCGGCCTTCGAGACGGCCGTCGGGACCGGCAAAGATGACTTCGGGCATGGGCCTCGCCTGTGTGCTTCCGTGGGGTCTCGAGCGTTTCTTGACGGTTTCGCTCGGGCATCTTAGAATGGTTCCAAAGTCCGCTCTCCGGCCTTCGGGATCGGGACTGGAGGTAATGGGCCAAGGGTCCGGCGTCAATCGGTTTGCGTCCATACAGGCGCGTAGGGCAGGGCGGGAATGAAGCTTTCGACCAAGGGACGATATGCGATGGTGGCGCTGGCCGACCTGGCGCTGGCCGAGGCGCGGCGCGGCGAGGGGCGCGGCGGCGAGGGGCGCAAGGCCGACGACGACCTGGTGTCGCTGGCCGCGATCTCGAAGCGGCAGGACATCTCCTTGCCCTACCTGGAACAGCTGTTCGTCAAGCTGCGCCGGGCCGGCCTGGTCGAGGCGGTGCGCGGCCCCGGCGGCGGCTACAAGCTGGCCCGCGCCCCCGAGGCGATCCGGGTCAGCGAGATCCTGCAGGCGGTCGAAGAGACGGTGGACGCGATGCACACCGGGGCAGGGGCCACCGGCGCGGTCTCGGGCACGCGGGCGCAAAGCCTGGCGAACCGGCTGTGGGAAAGCCTGTCGGCCAACGTCTACGTCTTCCTGCACCAGGTGCGGCTGTCGGATGTGGTGCAGAACGACCTGACGCCCTGCCCGGCGGTACCCAGCCTGTTCCGGGTGGTGGACGAGGCATGAGCCGCCTCTACCTGGACTGGAATGCCACTGCGCCGTTGCGGCCCGAGGCGCGGGCCGCGATGCTGGCGGCGATGGACGTGGTCGGCAACCCGTCCTCGGTGCATGCAGAGGGGCGCGCCGCCAAGGCGCTGCTGGAACGCGCCCGGGCCCAGGTAGCGGCGGCCTTGGGCGCCGAGGGGGCGGACATCGTCTTTACCAGCGGCGCGACCGAGGCCGCGGCGCTGGCCTGCGCCGGCCGCGGGCTGGCCTGCGCGGCGGTTGAGCATGAGGCGGTGGCCGCTTGGTGCGAGGTGTCGCTGCCGGTCGACCATACGGGGGCGGTGGGTGGCACCGTACCGGGGCGTATGTCACTGCAAATGGCGAATTCGGAAACCGGGGTGGTGCAGGACCTGCCGCAGGGCGTGGCGGTGTCGGACCTGACGCAAGCCTTCGGCAAGCTGCCGCTGGCTTTCA
>JAGPCN010000184.1 GCA_018058035.1 Fuscovulum sp. | reverse complement strand
CTGGTGGCCGCCACCGACGGCGTCGGCACCAAGCTGAAGATCGCCATCGACACCGGAAATGTCGACACCATCGGCATCGACCTGGTCGCCATGTGCGTCAACGATCTGGTCTGCCAGGGTGCTGAGCCTCTGTTTTTCCTGGATTATTTCGCCACCGGTAAGTTGCAGGTCGACCAGGCGGCGCGGATCATCGAGGGCATCGCACAGGGCTGCACCGACAGCGGCTGCGCGCTGATCGGCGGCGAGACGGCGGAAATGCCGGGCATGTACCACGGCGGCGACTTTGACCTGGCGGGCTTTGCCGTCGGCGCGATGGAGCGTGGCCAGCACCTGCCGCAGGGCGTGGGCGAAGGCGACGTTCTTCTGGGCCTTGGGTCCAACGGCGTGCATTCCAACGGCTATTCCTTTGTCCGCAAGGTGGTGGACCTGTCGGGCCTCGACTGGTCCTCGGCCTGCCCGTTCGGCGAGGGCACCCTGGGCCAGGCGCTGCTGGCGCCGACACGGCTTTATGTGAAACAGGCGCTGGCCGCGATCCGCGCCGGCGGTGTCCATGGCCTGGCCCATATCACCGGCGGCGGCCTGACCGAGAACCCGCCCCGGGTGATCCCCGATGGGCTGGCCTGCCAGATCGACCTTGGCGCCTGGACCCTGCCGCCGGTGTTCCGCTGGCTGGCCGAGACCGCCCGGATGGCCGAGCCGGAACTGCTGAAGACCTTCAACTGTGGCATCGGCATGATCCTGGTGGTTCGGCCAGGCGCCGCAGCTTCGGTGCAGAAGCTGATGGAAGACATGGGGGAATCGGTCTTTGCCCTGGGCCGCGTGATCCGGGGCGAAGGCGTGGTCTACCAGGGCCGCCTGCTGTGAAACGTGTCGCCGTCCTGATCTCGGGCGGCGGGTCCAACATGGTCCGGCTGGTCGAAAGCATGACCGGCGACCATCCGGCGCGGCCGGTCCTGGTGGCCTCGAACGACCCCGCCGCCAGCGGCCTGCAGAAGGCGCGCGCCCATGGCATTGCCACCGTCGCCATCGACCACCGCCCCTTTGGACGCGACCGCGCGGCCTTCGAGGCGGCGCTGCTGGAACCGCTGCTGGCAGCCCGGCCCGACATCCTGTGCCTGGCCGGCTTCATGCGCGTCCTGACCCCCGGCTTCGTGCAGCAGTTCCAGGGCCGGATGCTGAACATCCACCCCTCACTGCTGCCAAAATACCCTGGCCTGCACACCCACCAGCGCGCGCTGGAGGCGGGCGACACCCAGGCCGGCTGCACCGTGCATGAGGTCACCGCCGACCTGGATGCCGGCCCGATCCTGGGCCAGGCCCGCGTGCCGGTGCTGCCCGGCGACACCGCCGACACGTTGGCCGCCCGGGTTCTGGCGATGGAACACCGGCTTTACCCGGCGGTCCTGCGCCGCTTTGCCGGCGGCGACCGGACGCCCGTGCTGCTAGGCTGACGGCCCCGAGGGCCGGGTCAGCACGAACCAGCACCCCAGCCCGATCAGCGCCCCTTGCGCCACCAGCACCTCCCACCGCAGGCCCAGCCAGAGCGACAGCGCGAAAACCGCCGCCATCGACCCCACCGCCAGCCGCTTGGCGCCGGGCGCGATCGCGCCATGCTCCTCCCACCGGCGGATCGGCGGGCCAAGAACCGGGTGCGCCAGCAGCCAGCCGTGCAGCCGGGGCGAAGACTTGGCAAAGCAGCCTGCCGCCAGCAGCAGGAAGGGCGTCGTCGGCAGGACCGGCAGCACCACGCCCACAAGGCCAAGGGCCAGGAACGTCAGCCCAAGGGCCAGCCACAGGGTGCGCAAGGGTGTCTCCGATCCAGGTGGCGTGATGAAGACACGCGCCGCGCCCGGGCACAAGCCTGCCACCCTTTCCTTTTTGCCGCGCGGCGCCTATAGCGGATCAATCCTGCGGGATGCCCCCGCGACAAAGGCAGGACGGCCCATGCGCACGATCACCACGACCGAAGACCTTGCCTCGTTCTGCGAGGCCGCCAAGGCCGCCCCCTACGTCACGCTCGACACCGAATTCCTGCGCGAACGCACCTACTGGTCGAAACTGTGCCTGATCCAGATGGCACTGCCCGGCAAGGACGGCGAGGCGGTGCTGATCGACCCGATCGAGGGCGAGGGCATGAGCATGGAGCCGCTCTACGACCTCTTCCGCCACGAAGCGACGGTCAAGGTGTTCCACGCCGCCCGCCAGGACCTGGAGATCTTCTTCGTCGAGGGCGGGGTCTTTCCGAAGCCCCTGTTCGACACCCAGGTCGCCGCCATGGTCTGCGGCTTCGGCGAACAGGCGGGGTATGAGACGCTGGTCAAGAAGATCGCCAAGGCGAACCTCGACAAGACCTCGCGCTTTACCGACTGGTCGCGCCGCCCGCTGTCCGAGGCGCAGAAGGATTACGCGCTGGCAGACGTGACGCATCTGCGGGTGATCTACGAATGGCTGGCGGCGCAGCTGGTCAAGAACGGCCGCGGCCCCTGGGTCGAGGAAGAGCTGGCGATCCTGACCGATCCGGCCACCTATACCGTGCATCCCGACGAGGCCTGGATGCGGATCAAGACCCGCACTTCGTCGGGGCGGTTCCTCGCCATCGTCAAGGAACTGGCGCGGTTCCGCGAATCCTATGCGCAGGGCCAGAACGTGCCGCGCAGCCGCGTGATGAAGGACGACGCGCTCTTGGAACTGGCCTCGACCCGGCCGACGACGATGGAGGAACTGGGCCGCTCGCGGCTGTTGCTGCGCGAAGGCCGCAAGCCCGAGATCGCCGAAGGCATCCTGGCCGCCATCAAGGCGGGCATGGAGATGCGGCCCGAAGACATGCCAAAGCCCGAGACCGACCGCGACCAGCCGCAGGTCAACGGCGCCCTGGCCGACCTTCTGCGCGTGCTTCTGAAGGCCAAGTCGGAATCGCTGGGCGTCGCGCCGCGGCTGATCGCCTCGTCGGCCGACCTTGACGCCATCGCCGCCGGCGGCCGCGAGGGCGAGGCGCTGAAGGGCTGGCGCCGCGAAGCCTTTGGCGAAGATGCCCTGCGCCTGTGCAAGGGCGAGGTCGCCCTGTCGGCCAAGGGCACCGAGGTCCGCGTCGTCAGGCTGTGACCTGCCGACGGTGAAGCAATCGCCGCCTTCGGCGAAGCCTTTCCTCTCGTCGTCAGGCTTGCGTCTTCCTCCTCGGGCGATGGGGGGCCAGCCCCCCAAACCCCCCGGGGTATTTCGACCGGACTGAAGACCATGCCGCTTCAGTCCGGCTCAAATACCCCCGGGGAGCTCGAGGGGCGGCGCCCCTCGTCAGGCGACGCTGGCCATCCGGCACAAGGTCGGCCAAAACGAAAAAGGCTTGCGGCGGCAGCCGCGCAATTGCTTCACCCGCCGGTCAGAGCGCCCGCCAGCCGATGTCGCTGCGACAAAAGCCCTCGGGCCAGTCGATCGCCGCCACCATCACATAGGCCGCGTCGCGGGCCGCCTTCAGGCTGTCGCCGCGGGCGGTGACGTTCAGCACCCGGCCGCCATTGGCCAGGATCCGCCCTTCCGCCGCCCTGGTGCCGGCGTGGAACACCATGTGGCGGCTGTCCTCGAGCAGGCGGTCCAGGCCGCCGATCGCGCTGCCCTTGGCGTAGGCGCCCGGATAGCCGCGGGCGGCCATCACCACGGTCAGCGCGTGGTCGTCGGCCCAGTTCACCCGGGCCTCGGCCAGCCGGCCTTCGGCGCAGGCCAGCATCAGGTCCAGTCCTTGCGCGCCAAGCCGCATCATCAGGACCTGCGCCTCGGGGTCGCCGAAGCGGCAGTTGTACTCCACCAGCCGGGCGCGGCCGGCCTCGATCATCAGTCCGGCGTAAAGCACTCCCTGGTAGGGCGTGCCGCGGCGGGCCATCTCGCGCAGGGTGGGGCGGACGATCTGGTCCAGCGCCTGGGCCTGGATCGCATCGGTCAGCACCGGGGCCGGCGAATAGGCGCCCATGCCGCCGGTGTTCGGCCCGGTGTCGCCGTCGCCCACCCGCTTGTGGTCCTGGGCGGTGCCGATGGCCAGGGCGGTCTCGCCGTCGCAGAGGACGAAGAAGCTGGCCTCCTCGCCCGTCATGAATTCCTCGATCACCACCTCGGCGCCGGCGGCGCCAAACTCGCCGCCGAACATGTCGTCGACGGCGGCCAGCGCCTCGGCCACCGTCATCGCCACCACCACGCCCTTGCCCGCGGCCAGGCCATCGGCCTTGACCACGATCGGCGCGCCTTGCGCCACCACATGGGCGCGGGCGGTGGCGGCATCGGTGAAGCGGGCATAGCCGGCGGTGGGGGCGCCGCAGGCGTCGCAGATTTCCTTGGTGAAGGCCTTCGAGGCCTCGAGCCGCGCCGCCGCGGCCGAGGGGCCGAAGGTCAGCAGTCCGGCGGCCCGGCAGGCGTCGGCGACCCCGGCGGCCAGCGGCGCCTCGGGGCCGACGATCACGAAATCGACCGCGTTTTCCTCGCAGAAGGTCACCACCGTACTGCCCGACAGGATGTCGATGTCGGCGCATTCGGCCAGTTGCGCGATGCCCGCATTGCCCGGCGCCACGATCAGCCGGTCGCATTTCGGGTTCTGCTTGACCGCCCAGGCCAGCGCATGTTCGCGCCCGCCGCCGCCGAGGATCAGGATATTCATGCGCCGCGCCCCGCCTTGCCGTCGTTCCCGCGCCTCTTAGGGTCGGGGGGGGGCGGTGGCAAGTAGGATGGGCAATATTGCCCATCCTACCGACCTAGGGCAGAAAGGGATCATGGACCTCTTCGAAGACCCCGTCGAGCCTGCCCCCGGCAACAGCCCGGAATACACCGTGTCCGAGCTGTCGGGCGCGGTAAAGCGGGTGATCGAGGGCGAATTTGGCCTGGTCCGGGTGCGCGGAGAGGTCGGCCGGGTGTCGCGGCCCTCGTCGGGGCATCTGTACTTCGACCTCAAGGACGACCGCAGCCTGATCGCCGCTGTCAGCTGGAAGGGCCAGGTCGCCCGCATGCAGGTGCGCCCCGAAGAGGGGATGGAGGTGGTGGCCACCGGCCGGATGACCACCTTCCCCGGCCAGTCGAAATACCAGCTGATCGTCGAGGACGTGGCCCCCGCCGGGGCCGGCGCGCTGATGGCGATGCTGGAAAAGCGCCGCGCCGCCTTGCAGGCCGAAGGGCTGTTCGACCCCGCCCGCAAGCGCCCGATCCCCTATCTGCCGGGGGTGATCGGGGTCATCACCTCGCCCAGTGGCGCGGTGATCCGCGACATCCTGCACCGCCTGCGCGACCGCTTTCCGCGCCCGGTGCTGATCTGGCCGGTGGCGGTGCAGGGCCAGGATTGCGCCGCGCAAGTGGCCGCCGCGATCCGCGGATTCAACGCCATTCCGGCGGGCGGCGCGATCCCGCGGCCCGATGTGCTGATCGTGGCGCGCGGCGGCGGCAGTCTTGAAGACCTCTGGGGCTTCAACGAGGAAATCGTGGTGCGCGCCGCCGCGGCCTCGGAGATCCCGCTGATCAGCGCCGTCGGGCACGAGACCGATACCACCCTGATCGACTTTGCCGCCGACCTGCGCGCGCCAACGCCCACGGCGGCCGCCGAACTGGCCGTGCCGGTGCGGCTGGAGCTGATCGCCACGGTCGAGGCGCTGTCGGCGCGGCTCTTGCGCGCGGTCTCGCAGGGCATCCAGGGGCGGGGCCAGCGGCTGCGCGACCTGTCGCGCGCCCTGCCGCGGCCCGAGGCGCTGACCGGCGCCGCCGCGCAGCGGCTGGACGGGGCGGCGGGGCGGCTGGCGGGGGCGCTTGGGCTGATGGCCGCGCGCAAGCGGGGCGAGTTCCAGGCCAAGGCCGCGCCGATGCGGCCCGACCTGTTGCTGCGGTTGGTGGCACGGCGGCGCGATGCGCTGGCGGCTGCCGCAGGGCGGCTGGACGACCGCGCGCTGCGGGCGCAGGAACGCCGGCATGCGGCCTTTGACAAATGGGCCTCGCGGCTGGCGCCGGCGCTGGCGGGCCTGCTGGCGCGGGCCGGCGGCGACATCCGCCGCGACCGCGAGCGGCTGGCCGGCCTTGCCGCGCGGCTGGAGGCGGCGCCCTCGCGGCGGCTGGCCGATCTGGCGCGGCGGCTGGACCAGCTGGACCGCACCCGCCAGACGCTGGGCTACGCCGAGACGCTGGCCCGTGGCTTTGCGGTGATCCGGGGCGACGGCCATGTCGTCACCAGCCGCGCCGAGGCCGCCCGCGCCACCCGGCTTGAGGCCGAGTTCCGCGATGGCCGGCTGGAACTGGGGCCCGGCACTTCGGCACCTGCGGCGGCGCCCAGCGTGGCGCCAAAGCGACCGAAGCCGGGCGGCGACGGCGGCCAGGGCAGCCTGTTCTGACGGCGCCTCAGACCCCGAAGTAATCGCCGCAGGTCATCGGCCGGGCCGAGGGCGTCAGCTGGATCGGCGCATTCCCCGGATCGCCGTTGAACAGCGCCGACAGGCTGCCGCCTTCGTCGAAATAGGTCCAGCAATCGGGGGTCGTCGGGTCGTCTTCGTAGGTAAAGCAGATCATCTCGCCGACCTGTTCCCAGACGCCCTCCATGCAGCCGCGGTCGTCCTGCCACAGGCTGCGCTGGCCGGGCAGGAACTTTTCCACCCCATAGACCTGCTCGCCCGACCAGGTGTCCATCACCCGGCCCTGCGTCAGCGCATCGAATTGCTGCGCGGTCAGGGGCTTGCGCGTTGCAGGGGCCTCTTCGGCGCCTGCGGGAAGGGCGGTCAGGGCAAGGGCTGCGACCAGCAACACGGCAGGCGAAAGGCGCATCATACCCCCACGTCCGGCGCGGGGCAGGACAGGCCCTGCGTGGCCTCGCGCACTTCGGACAGTTCGGCTCCGGGCAGGTCGTTGACCGACAGCGCCCTGAGGCCGGTGTCGTCCAGCCAGAAGGTCCAGCAATGTTCGCCGCTGTCGTATTCGTAGGTAAAGCAGATCAGCCCCTCTTTCTCGTACCAGCGGCCGAACTGGCAGATGTCGTCGGTGACCTGCCAGCGCACCTTGCGGCCGGGCAGGTATTCCTCGGTGCCGAAGACGCTGCCGTATTGCGAATAGGTCAGGGTCTTGCCGGTGACATAGGCGTCGAATTCGGCGGCGGTCATCGGGTCTTCGGCCCGGGCGGGCAGGGCGGCCAGGCAGATCAGCAACAGGGCAGGCAAGGCAAGGGCGGGGCGCATCGGGGTCTCCGGTCTGTCGGGGCGCAAGGTGCCAGAACGGCGCGGGCGGCGCCAGTCAGGCCCGCGTGACCTGTGCGTGATCGCGGGCGGGCGGGGGGGGGTGATTGCCGGCCTGGGCCGGCGGGGGGCGCCAGCGCGCCAGGTGTGGCCGCATCGCCCGCCGCCAGAGCCTGGGAAAGAAGGCCAGCGTGCAGGCCACCGGCAGCGGCCAGGGCAGGCGCGGCGCCACGTCGGCCCCGGGCAGGCGCAGCGCGGGATAGGGCCGCGACGGGTGGGCGTGGTGGTCGGAATGGCGCGGCGCGTTCAGCATCAGCGCCGACGAGGCCCAATGCGCGGTGTTCCAGCTGTGCTGCGGCCCCACCGGCTCCAGCCGGCCATCGGGCAGGATGGCGCGGCTGAGGCCAAAGTGCTGCACATAGTCCGACACCAGGATCTGCGCCTGGGCATGCAGCGCCAGCCCCGCCCAGGCCAGCAGGCCGCCCCAGCCCGCCACCGCCCAGCCCAGGCCAAGCGCCGCCAGCCCGCCGCCGATGTAGATCGCATAGGGATGCAGCCCCTGCGGGCCGCTGGCGCGGGCGCGCAGCGCGTCTTCCTCGCGCCAGCCCTGGCGAAAGCTGCCGATCCAGGCGCGGGGGGCAAAGCGGTACCAGCTTTCGGTGCCGCGCGGTGAATTGGTGTCCTGCGGGCTGGCGACGTAGCGGTGATGCACCAGCCGGTGCGCGCTGGCGTGCTGGCCGAACAGCATGGCGGTATAGACCGCCTGGCCCAGCCGGAACAGCGGGCGGGCGGGGCGGTGGATCAGCTCGTGCCCCGCCGGGTGGCCGACCTGGCCCAGCCAGAGGCCGGTACCCAGGAAGACCAGCAGCCGTTGCCCCGCCGTCAGGCCGGACGGCCCGCCCACGGCCCAGGCCGCGACCGGCAGCAGCAGCAATACCGACAGGCCCACCCCCACCAGCAGCGCATCGGCGCCCGGAAACTCTTGCCCCTCGGCGGCGTCGCCGGCCACCAGCGGCACCAGCTGGTCCAGCAGCGCGGCCAGGCAGGCCATGTAGAGGAACGCCGCCCACAGCCAGGCCCCGCCCCACAGCACCCCCAGCAGCAACAGCGGCACCGGCGTCAGGGCGGCAGCGGCAAAGGCCGCCATCGGCAGGGGTTTGCGGTTCGTGGCGGTGTCGGTCATGGTGGCGGGCAGGTTGCACGAAACCGTGGCGACAGGAAGGCGCAAGGGTGCCGCAGGGGACGTTGGACCACAGCCTTTCCGTCTTTCTTGCCGCAGCCGCGCTGGCGGCGGCGCTGGTCTATTGGCTGCGGTTCTGCACCCGCGACGATCCGGGGCTGGCAGGGTCGGCGATCAAGGCGGCCTCGACCGGGCTTCTGGCGGCGATCCTGTGGACGGCGGTTGCCCTGGGGCAAGGCCTTTGGCCGATCGCCTTGGGGCTGACGCTGGGCGCCTTGGGCGACTGGTTCCTGGCGCGGCGGGGTCAGGCGGCCTTCCTGGCCGGGATGGCCGCCTTTGCCGCGGGGCATCTGGCCTATGCGGGCGGG